>NZ_JAVKPK010000063.1:0-20358 GCF_031461075.1 Methanosarcina baikalica
AAAAATTCATATTTTCATGCAGTTTCCAGAATTAAAATTATTGGAAAAATAAGGATGGTCCACCGTTGCAAGATAGATGTTTTAATTTAGGATTTCAAGTCTAAATTCCAGTCCTTGGTGAACATATATGTTGATATCTTGAATGTAAATAAACACAGAAGAATAAATTTTCCTTACAATTGATAGTTTCTGAAAACATAATCAATGAAAAGGAAATTAAAGGGTTCCCCTTTAAGAGCATTTCGATAAACTTCTGAGTTTCAACAAATTGCTTATAACCTGATGCTCATACAGCAGGTTGGTCCTCGTAGCGCCAAAAATGCGGGAAAAGAAAAAACTGAAAATCGCATCCTGTATTTTATTTTGATATTAAAAACTACCCCACATCTAACTATTTACAACTAAATAATAAATATATTGTTAAGAAAAACTTTACCTGGGCTGGCGCAAAATCCCTTTAATTACATGGCTTCCCAGAATTAAGGAGATCTAAATGCCTTGGAAGGGTGTATATACGATGAGCTATGAAGCTCTGCGAGCGGATATCCATATACGCACGTCGAAGGCTTGGGATATAAGTGTAAAAATGGCTTTGCTGGGTTTCATGTAGCCTTTTATATGCGCCAGCGTAATTTTGATTCTCGCAAAAAAGACATGTTTAATGTTTATCTTGTATCAGCCCAGCAAACAGAAAAAGTAAATTTAGTCCTTTTTATTTTACCAAATCAAATGTCGAAACTTAATTATCATGATAAATATATATGTTCATATATCCTACCCTCTTTTATTAAAGGTATTTTAGGTCTTATTATAGGCCTAAAAAAGGTCATTAAGAGGGGAGTTTTATGGTAATGAGCAACTACAGTGAATTCTTGCAGGGAGATAAAGTAAGGGCTAAAACGCCTCCTGAGATTAACCAGGTAATTGATATAGAAACAGCTGCAATAGTCAGGTTTTACGCGGGCAAAACCGACTATGAAATAAGCAAAAAGATTGAAGAGCTTGATAATGAGTGGGATATAGGACGTATTGTTGAAGTCCGTGCAGCTACGGTTTCTTTGATTGGAGTGATACTTGGCTTAACAAAGAGCAAGAAGTGGCTTATTTTACCCACAATAGCTTCAACTTTTCTGCTTCAATATGCCATACAGGGCTGGTGCCCTCCTATATCTTTACTCAGAATATTTGGCTTCCGTACGAGCCAGGAAATTAATCTGGAAAGGTATGCACTGAAAGTTTTACGCGGGGATTTTGATGAGATCTTGTCTAAAGAACATGGGCATGGGCATGAACATGAACATAGGCATCATGGACATCATGGGCATGAACATTGAGTATGAAGCGAGTACTGCATTATCAATTTCGGGATTTGAAAAATGTACATATGTTTGCGCCATATTACTGGAACCAGCCCATCCCATCTGTTTTTTAAGCTGTTGCTCAGTCATTGTGTTAGCGAGTCCAGTTGCCTGAGAATGTCTTAGTAAATGGCAATATACTTTCTTCTTGATATCAGCTTTCTTGGCTGCCTTCTTCAACAATAAATTCATTGCATTGGTCATCGATTAAGGAATTTTCTGCCTGAAGACTATCGATTTTATAGCAGAAGCTGGCTTCAAATTTCAGTTTCTTTGCCTAAAATCGATACCCTGTTCAAGTTCAAAGTCTATTTAAATTTTGGATATATGTCTTGGGAATGGATACGATTTATTATGATTCCTCACTTAACCGAAGACAGATGTCGATTAATGCAATAAATATAGTCACGAGGCTAAATAATGCAACAACTCGATGAGCTACAAGATTGTTTTTATTGCAATAATTACAGGCGTGACTATATAATGAAAAAACTATCAGTATGCTGTAAAAACGCTGAAACTCTTTTAAAAACATGCTCGGCAACGTTTTCTATTTTCTTGGAGAATAGAATATATTTTTATACCATTATGTTTATCCGAACATAACGATTAAATCCTCAAAAGTGTGCCAGGTATTTCTATGCGTGGAAAAATAGGTCCGATATTGATACTTTCTCTTCTGGTTTTAGCTATTGCATCCTGTGGATGCGCAGATAATACGAATCAGCAGGCTGTTCAGAACTCAAGCACTATGCAGATCACCGATATGTTGGGCAGGCAGTTAACTGTGCCGGCGGAAATCTCCTCGGTTGTAGCCACTTCTCCGCCGTCGACTATCCTTCTGTATATGCTTGCACCGGAAAAAGTTGCAGGCTGGAATTTCAAAAATAATTTCACCCAACCTTTCATGGATGAAAATTACTCAAATCTGCCTGTTATAGGGGGCTGGTTCGGAACAGAGACCGGGAATTATGAAACTATAATCAACATGCATCCTGACATTGTAATTGAAGGATACACCACTGATGGAGAAATCCATGAAGCAATAGAACGCAGGCAGGAAAGTTTTGGCAGCATTCCTGTGGTGGCTATTAATGATTCCATTATTTTCGTGAATGAATCTGATTCTACTATAGAATACGCAGGTAAATTGCTTAACTGTGGAGATCAGGCCAAAAAACTGATTGACTTCCGCAGTTCAATTCTCAATGAGATCAATACTACTGTAAAAAATATTCCAGAAGATGAAAAAGTGCATGTTTACTATGCTGAAGGCCCAAAAGGACTGATGACTGACCCTTCGGGCTCTCAGCACTCCCAGGTCATTGATATCTGCGGCGGCATCAATGTTGCAGACTGTCAGCTTACCCCGGGGAATGGCATGACACAGGTTTCAATTGAGCAGGTGATGAGCTGGAACCCTCAGGTAATTATCACGTCAAATCCGCAGTTCTATTCAACAGTATCTTCTGATCCTCTCTGGGCAAGCGTGGATGCTGTGCAGGACAAGCGGGTATATCTTGCTCCTCAGAATCCTTTCTGCTGGATTGACAGACCCCAGGGTCCTCACCTTATTATCGGAACTGCCTGGACTGCAAAAATGCTGTATCCTGATCTTTTTACAGATATGGATCTCTCCAAGCTGACCCGAGAGTTCTACTCGGAATTCTTCCACTATGATCTCACAGATAAAGAACTGGATACACTACTCAACCATTCAGCAGAGGTCAAAGAATGAGCCAAAAGGGCAAATCTCCGGGTTTTCCCTACATCGCAGAGAATATTTTTGCTCCCATCTACCCTGTAATAGCGACTCATATCGTCGAAGAAAGCGGGATAAAACAGGGCATATGCCTGGATCTGGGATGTGGTATAGCATCCTTAGGAATCGCTGTTGCGGAAATCACTGATATGCAGGTTTATGGTGTTGATTTATCAACTGAGATGTGCAGGCTTTCAAAAAACAAAGCCTATCGCCATTGTCTTTCAGGTAAAGTTGTTCCCATACAGTCCGATGTGCACCTGCTTCCCTTTAGGAATAACTGTGCAGACCTTATAATAAGCCGTGGGTCCGTGTTTTTCTGGGACGACTTGCCTGTAGCCTTTAAGGAAATTGCCCGTGTTCTTGCTCCGGGTGGGCAGGCTTGGGTAGGAGGTGGTTTCGGCACAAAAGAGTTGAGGACACAGATTTCTGAAAGAATGTTTGATATAGACTCTGAATGGCATGCAAATTCAAAAGAGCGTCTCAGTCCAGAAAATCTGCAGACTATAAAGGAAGCTGGAAGGCAGACAGATGTTCCATGCCATGTAGTCCAGGACGATTCGGGCTTCTGGATGGTATTGAGTAAGGGAGGAAGCAAAGGAGGTTGAAAAATGCAATGCAATGTTTGCGAGTTCGGATGTGAAATCAATGAATACAGCAAAGGAAGATGTGGTACTTACATCTGCACCGGCGATACTATAGTCCAGGACCCTGATATAGGATATCTTGGAGCATATCCTGTTTCCATAGAGACAATTCCTTTGCTCCATTATTATCCCTCAGGTAAATTCCTTCAGGTGTTCGGTACAGGATGTAATTTCCAGTGCTCCGGTTGTGTTGCTCGCTTGCTGGCTTCAGGTAAATCTTTTAACCTTTCTTACTTAACGCCGGCTCAGGTAATCGTAAAGGCTCTACAGCAGGAATGTCTGGGCATCGTTTCTACATTGAATGAGCCGGCTGCAAATTATTATCTGTTCAGGGATCTTGCAGTGCAGGCAAAAGAAAAAGGTTTACTCATAGGCTGTTCCACCAACTGCTATTTCACTGATGAGATTTTAACCAATTTTGGTCAACTTGTTGATTTCGTGAATGTTGGGATTAAAGGTTATTCCGACAAAAGCTACAAAACCTTTGGAGCTCTGTCTTCAGCTCCTGTTTTTCGCAATATCTCAAGACTTTTTGAGATGGGAGTACATGTTGAAACTTCAGTTGTTTACTCAAGGGGAAATGAAGATGACATTATAAAGGTTGCAAAAGCCGTTTCTAATATCTCTCCTGCTATCCCGGTCCAGGTCATGAGATTCATTCCCTTCGGCGAGGCTCCGATTGAGCTTGAACCTTCTATAGGAGAGGCGGAGAACCTGTGTACTGTTCTGCGTGAGCATGTAAATTATGTCTATCTCTTCAATTCTCCAGGTACGGAATTATTGAATACATCCTGTCCTGAATGCGGCAGTCTCCTAGCAGAGCGGGAATTTTACGGTCCTATGGGTTCCAGGCTTGTAAAACCCTGGATAAGTTACACATGTAATTGCGGTAACAGTGTTCAAGTTAAAGGGACAACGGCAACCAAAAGCTTCAATGAGGAAGGTTTCATGGGCGGTTACCGGATAAGCCGGGCTTTCGGTATGGTTCATGCAGTACTTACATGTCTGGGAATATTGGACGATTGCAAGTTAATGGATATCTGGGGAAAGATCTCCGATACCGAGACACTTATGCAAGTGCACCATATGATACAGCAACCATACTCTTATCTTGAGTTTATCAGGCTTATTGCCGAAAAGGCAAATGTGCCGGAAAAGGGAGAAGAACTTGTTTCTTTCATCCATAAACGTTTGGAGTTTGTCCATAACCTTGCAGCAGAAAACAATAATCATAAGGTGTACTATTGCATGGGCTCTCCCCTCTTTGCCCTGAATGCCGGGAGAATGGAAAATAATCTTGTAACATTTTCTGGGGGCATGAGTATCAATAAACAGCTTCAAAAGGAAGGCAAACCGGGTGTAAATGTTTCTCCTTCCTTTATCAATGAGCATAATCCAGATACTATTTTCATCTCCGGTTTCCTTTCACGTCCTCTCGATGAGTTCTATGGTCTGTGTCAGCAATATGGCATACATACGGATGCTGTGAAACAGCAACGGGTTTATGCAGTTCCACCCTCATGGGATTTTGGAAGTCCTCGCTGGATACTGGGACTCATGTATATAGCAGACAAAATGCATTCAGGAAACTCTGGAATTGACCTGAAAAAGGAAGCAGACAAGTTATACCTGCAGTTTTATGGTATGCCGTTTGAGGAAGCCACACCTAATAGATCTTTTCACAGGCCTTCCTCCGGTATCTGGCCCCGATATGTGATGAGGTGTACTCATGCCTGATTACAGGAGTAATCGTACCACTCTGGTGTACCTGTTGCCCATTGCATTGCTCATAAGCTCCCTTTTTGTCGGGAGATATCAGACTCCTGTGTCGGTGGTTGTGGATGAGAGCATTAAATTGTTTTCATCTTTTCTTTTTGGCACTCCTGCTTCAGTTTCCACTCAACACACTGTACTATTCAATGTAAGGTTGCCAAGGATACTTGCAGCTTTGCTGGTAGGAGCGGCGCTTTCCACAGCTGGAGTCTCTTTTCAGGGGATCTTTCGCAATCCTCTTGTATCTCCCGATATCCTGGGAGTGGGCGCAGGTGCGGGCTTTGGGGCGTGTCTGGCAATACTGTTGTGGGATAGTTATCTGGTTATACAGCTGACAGCATTTGCTTTTGGATTGCTAGCGATGTTTGTTTCCATAAGTATGGGTAAGGCCAGTAAAGGTACGGGAACTCTGGTGTTCGTGCTTTCCGGAATAATCGTAGGCTCTATTTTCACAGCTCTTACATCACTGGTAAAATACGTGGCAGATCCTTATGATGAACTTCCCGCGATAGTATTCTGGCTTATGGGAAGCCTTGCCACTGTTAGGTATGTTGATCTGCTCTGGATATTATTGCCTATGTTTATTGGGGCAGTAGTGTTGTTTCTTCTTAGGTGGCGTATCAATATCCTGTCATTGGGGGATGAGGAAGCCAGATCTCTGGGAATGAACGTAGAAAAAATGCGTCTGATTATCATTATTTGTGCAACCCTTATGACTTCAGCGGCGGTTAGTATTAGTGGTGTGATTGGCTGGGTCGGACTTGTCGTGCCCCATATCTCAAGGATGATAGTGGGTCCCAACTACAGCCGCCTTTTGCCCATGAGTATGGTTCTTGGCGCATCGTTTATGCTGCTGGTAGATGATCTGTCAAGGACTATTGCCGCTACAGAGATTCCCCTGGGAATACTCACTTCTCTGGTAGGTGCCCCGCTGTTTGCATATCTTATAAAAAGGGGACGTATGGGATGGAATTGATGCTGGAAGTAAAATCACTTGCTTTTTCCTATGGAAATGAGCCGGTTTTTGAGGATGTATCTTTTTCGCTAAAAAAGGGAGAGGTTATGTGTATCCTGGGTCCGAACGGCGCAGGAAAATCTACACTTATCAAGTGTATTGCAGGGATTCTCAAGCCTGATGCCGGATCTATCCGTATTCTGGGAGAAGAGACAGCTTCGATAGGAGTAAGAGGTATTGCCAGACGTATAGGTTATGTACCCCAGCAAAATGAAGTGGTATTTCCTTTTACTGTGCTGGATTTTGTAACGATGGGACGTGCTCCTTATCTTTCAATGTTTGCATCTCCAGGTGCAAAGGATATCGAGATTGCAAGGGAATCGCTTGCAATGGTGGGTCTTTCTACCCTTGCGGAAAGGCCGCTTTCCAGTCTAAGCGGTGGGCAGAGCCAAATGGTGCTTATTGCCCGTTCTCTTGTCCAGCAACCGGCTCTGCTTTTATTGGACGAGCCTACTTCTCACCTTGATTTTGGCAACCAAATTCTTGTGCTGGAGACTGTGCGGAGATTGGCCTCGCTGGGCATGTCAATTGTGATGAACACCCATATGCCAGACCATGCTTTTCTAGTAGGTAGCTGTGCTGCAACATTGACAGGAGGCAGGTTGGTTGCTGCGGGAAAAGTTGAATCGGTTGTAACCAGTAAAATGATGTCTTCGGTCTATGGTGTAAAAATAACTGTTAGGGAAATTGAGGATCTGAAAAGAAAAGTATGCCTACCTTTGTGAGAGGAATAAAAAACGGGAAATAAATTTTACCCTTTTAGATTCTGTCGGATTTATGATGCTTTCGAGAAAAAAAATATTTAGCACCTGTTTCTGAGAATTCGGAAATCAGTTTTAGGGAAGCCGGCTCATTGTTTGTGCAAAGAGCAAGTTGATGAGCCAGTAATATAAAGTTGAACTTAAGATCATGAACTCAGGAGACATAGTATGATAGACCTGTTTGAACTGTATTTTTATGAAGATTGTCCGTATGAGGATGAAAGTGTTGAACTGCTGGGCATTGGAGGGAAAGGCACCTTGAGGATTTTCTCCAGGGATGCAGGAGTTTGCGCCTGTGCAGGTGAACTGGCTGACTATTACGAAAAAAAAGGTTTAAAAGTCCTGAATTTCCTGGAAGACGGCAGAAAATTCAAGCCAGGAGACAAAATTTTAGAGGCTGAAGGTGATTTAAAACTCTTGTTCAGGTTATGGAGAGTTTCTCAGACTTTTCTTTCGCTTATGTGTGCTATTGCTGGAAAAACTGCCTCCATTGTGAACGCAGGAAAAAAAGAAAACCCTAATATTATCATTGCAACAAGCAGAAAAACCCATCCTGGAGCCAGAAGATTTGAGCTTAAAGCCATCCGGGCAGGAGGAGGAGACATCCATAGAAACTCCCTTAGCGATTCCATCCAGATAAGCCAAAATCACCTGGAAATTGTTGGTGAATTGGGAAAACTCCGGGCTATGAAGAAAATAGAAATCGAACCAAGATCGAGAGAAGAAGCCCTCAGATACGCAAAAATCGCAGAAATAATGCTCCTCGACCACTTATCCCCTGAGGAATTGAAGAAAATAGGGCCCGAACTTAAGCGGCTCAATCCCAAACTTGAGATTGCTGTAGGGGGGATTGAAGCGAAAAAAGTCCCTGAATACGCTCCTTTTGTGGATATTATTGTCATAAGTGCTCCCTATTACGCAACCCCCCTTGACCTGACAACAAAAATAGAAAGGATCTGAGAAACAGAGGACATCTTCATTATTGGCATGAAAAATCCCTGAATTACTGGCTTCGCCAAAATTTGGGATATATAAATGCCTTGGAAGGGTGTATGCGAGGGCTACAGAAACTCCTAGAGAAGATATTGGTATACGTGCGTAGATGTTTGAGGGATTACAAAAAAGAAGACGCGACAGTTCTCACTCAGACTATCTGGATTCGAAAAAAACCATGGGATACCTTATTTTATATACACAACGATTTGCATACCTCAGTTTCATTTATGGTACAAATGTAGCTAAAAATATAAATCGATTATTTAAAAACGGTTATCTGGAAAGTTTTCCATCCCCGCAGCTTGCTGCGGGGCATTCGACTGAAATAAAGATCAAAATCAGATTCAATTTATATTCAATTTTCCTAGAAAAGAGGAAAAATTGTAATATTTCAAATGTTACCTGAGTAGTTACAAATTACTTAATTTTTTTCAGGGTTGTGTATTAATCGCGCAAAAAGTATGAACCACTGGTTACCTTTATCGATGTAGAACCACCATCGGCGTAACCACCGTTTCCACCCTTTCCTCCATTAATGGCTATTCCACTATTCGATCCAAAGCTACCAAGTCCTCCATTACCACCATTGGCGCTTCCACCATTTGCAAGGTCTTTATTTCCGAAAATATTTCCATTTCCACTGATGCGGATACTTCCACCATTTGAAGAGCCTCCATTACCGCCATCACCACCATTGCCACCGACTCCACTATTGGTCGCATCACCACCATTACCACCGTTTCCACCTTTTGAGATCCCACCAATTGCAGCGTTTAAGTTTCCTTTTGCATTTTCGCTGATAAGGATGTTTCCGCCATTTGAAGAGCCTCCATTACCGCCATTACCACCATTGCCGCCGACTCCATCTTCAGTTGCGTCACCGCCATTCCCACCGTTTCCACCGTTTGCGGAGCCTCCGTTTCCTATTTTGCCGTTACCAATTACAACTCCACCATCAGCATTACCACCGTCACCGCCTTTTCCACCTATTCCACCTATTCCTCCATTTGTGCCAATACCATCAGATCCAGCGTTTTCGCCATTGGCAGATCCACCGTCAGCGCTGCTACCAGTACCGATAACAAGACCGCCATTAGCAGAACCGGCACTTCCACCATTACTTCCACCGTTTCCATTGACTGCGCTTCCGCCGTTAGAAGATCCTTCGCCTACGACAATACCGCCACCTCCGTTAACACCCTGCCCTCCATCAGCAGAACCTTCACCTACAACAAGTCCACCAGTTGCACCATCAGTACCACCGTTAGCAGATCCTTCACCGTACACAACTCCAGCAGATGTACCGTCCGATCCAGCATTTGCGGAACCATGACCGACAACAAGACCACCTCTGCTGTCTAAGATAATATTTTCAGGCGTATCATTTGCTAGAGTGCGTCCATCTACAGTAAAACTATTAGCACTCACTGCAGATGCTGTTGCTGATATCATTAAAAAAGCCGCAACATAAACTATCACTATTTTTTTCATCCAATCAAATGCCCCTCTCTCCATAATCCTCAACCTTTGCTTGTTAGTTGTCAAAGTAAAAAGAGTGGTGAGAATACAATCTCAGCCACTTTTAACATCAATTTTTAATAAATCGTCGTTTAATTAGTGAGTTACACGTCAATGTCATTGCCGTAGACAAAAACAACGTTCCCACCATCTCCGCCATCAGCACTTCCGCCGTTAGCGTTTAAAGTGTTCCCGGCTACAGTAACGTTATTTACACTGGCGCTTGCTGCACCGCTAGTTGCAGTGGCTGGCTGATTGACTATAGCACTGCCACCAGTTGCATTTCCTGCATCAGCATTTTGAGTGACTGTTGTATTGGATGTAGCAGCGCCACTAGTTGCACCGCCGGCTGCGCCACCAGTTTGATTGTTTGTTGGAGTAGCTGTATTACTGCCACTAGTAATTGGACCTACTGCGCCACCAGTTGCAGTCGCTGGCTGAGTTGATGTAGAGGCGCCACCAGTTGCAGTTGTTGCACCACCAGTTTGAGTGTTTGCTTGAGTGGATGTCGGGGCGCCACCAGTTGCAGTTGTTGCACCACCAGTTTGAGTGGCTGCTTGAGTGGATGTAGCGGCGCCACCAGTTGAAGCTCCCGCTGCACCACCAGTTTGAGTGGTTGCTTGAGTGGAAGGAGCGCTGCCGCCAATTGCACCTGCTGTATTGTTATCTGCAGTGGCAATAGATGATACATTGCCCGTAGTGTTCACCGGATTGGCTGTGGATGTAGCGGCGCCACTATTAGTTGCGTTTGTTGCGCCACCAGTTTGAGTGGATGTTGTATTGGCTATAGCGCTACCACCAGTTGAATTTGCTGCACCACCACTTCCAGTGTTTGATTCATTGGATACAATGCTGCCACCAGTTGCATTTGCTGAAGTATTTTGGATGGATGTTGGATTGGCTGTAGCGCTGCCACCAGTTGCATTTACTGCACTATTTTGATTGGCTGATTGATCGGCTGCATTGCTGCCACCAGTTGCATTTGCTGTACCGCTAGTTGTAGTGGATGTTGGATTGGCTGCATTGCTGCCACCAGTTGAACTTGCTGCACCGCCAACTGTAAGGGATGTTGGATTGGCTGTAGCGCTGCCGCTAGTTGCATCGGCACTAACATTGTTTGCCGTAGGAGATGCGACTATATAGGCAGTACCACCAGGAGCACTTCCACCGTTTCCACCGTTATTATTCACGATTGTCGTCTTGCCGTTTTTGTCTGTGTTTTGATCTGTATTCATGCAATTGTTATTGAAATTCTTTCCGAAAATGCTATTGAAAATGTTACTGAAACAGTCATTTTGTTTCACAGGTTTCGTAATCTTTACTTCCTTTGCACTAGCAGTTGCAATTGTGGCCGATACTAAGAAACAAACGACCATCAAGAGAACAAGTGCCTTCTTCACTTCTCTAAATGTTGTTCTCATATTAACCCTCCAGACTATTTTTTATCCATCAAATTGGATTTCATATTGACTAATATGTTTTTAAATTAACTATCTAGTTTCTTTTTAATGAGAAATATTATGGATCCGGACCATTCAATTTAAAAGAGCCAAATCTCAATTGACTTAAAGATTATCGGAACTTCTAAGAGCGTGTCTTAAAATTAAATTTGATTCTACAAAGGGGACAGGACTTATACATTTGAACTGAAAAAGGGTAGCATTAAACCGTGAAATATCTAAAGCGTAAATTTTAGCTATGATGTCTAATGTATTTGATTTCATACATCGAATGAGTAAGTCCGATAATACATTTACAGTCTGAATTTAAAATCAGCAATGCCTACTATCCAAATGTAGAAATGGTTTGAATTTTAAGACAGCCTCTAAGGAATTCATGGAAGCTGGACTTATAAAAACGTGAAGAAACTGTTAATAAAATTGCAGCTTAATAAGAAAAAATTTGACACTAACTTTCAATATGTCCTTTATAAGCAAAAGGCCTGGGATAGTTTGTATAACTAACCAGGAATAAGAAAGCAAGCGTAGGAGTAATTGCGGCGTACTCATTAAGTAACTTATTTTCACTGGTGCCTGATAAAAACAGGCATGGAAGGATTTTCATAAATTAATTAATCAATAATAAAAACCACTTTGTAAGAAGAGGAATAATATATTCTCTCGAAGTTGCTTTTGATGATCTTGAAGATAAATCTCAAGTTTAGGAGAATTTGCATATATTCAACAATGAAGATACATTTGTAAGAAGCGCTGTGGCAGAGTCTATTGGGACTTCTTTTTAATATATTGAAAAGAAATTAAAAGCTTGGGAAGATTTGCACAGATTAGCTAATGGCATTCTGTCAAAACGGAAAGCAAAATATGAAATAAGATACCTTTAATGTTTTAATAAAGCAGGGACACATATGAAAAGCACGGTATATCTTTACGTATTTGACACAATGGCTGACTGGGAAGTTGGTTATTTAAGCGCTGAATTAAACTCGGGAAGATATTATAAAAAAGGGCTGTCGCCTTTAAAAGTAGTAACAGTTGGCATAGACAAAACCCCTGTTATTACAATGGGCGGCGTAAAAATACTGCCTGACATCGAACATGACGAATGTATCGTTGAAGATGCGGCAGCCTTGATCCTCCCTGGCGGAAATACATGGATAGAACCAATTCACAGCCCTATTTTAAAAAAGGCTGAAGAGTGTTTGCAGAAAGAGGTAATTGTTGGGGCAATTTGCGGCGCTACACTCGGACTTGCTGAAAGTGGAATGCTGAATAAGAGATGGCATACAAGCAATGATCTTGGATTTCTCAAAATTACATGTCCAAATTACGCAGGAGAAAAGTATTATAAGCAAGAACCAGCGGTAACCGACGGTAATTTGATTACTGCTTCCGGAACAGCTTCATTGGAATTCACTGTTCACATGTTGAGAAGACTGGATGTATTCTCGTTGCAAACATTAGATTCATGGTATAACCTTTATCAGACTCACGAATCGAAATACTTCAATGAACTGATTAATTCTATTCAATGACAGTTGCAAAAAGGATATTTGAATCTTTTAATGAGCTCGTTTTAAAACTGCCTTCAATCCTTCTGAACCAATATTTTGGAATAGAGAACCAGGATCAATAGGACTAAACGGATACCTGTTTTTAGTCAAAAACATTGACCCTGCAAAGTACTCCTTCCAAGTCTGCAAAAATCACGGGTTTTAAAGTTCTCTTTTATTTCCAAAAAAATATGAGGAAGATTTAAGCAGACCGTCGGTAGGAGAAATATCCTTCAAATGAATTGAAAAAGGCCGAAAAAAACTTTCTTTTCTTATTCAGCGGTCCAGTTTCAATTAGTTCCAATAAAAATAGAATTCAATTAATAAATTTTCACTTTAATTAGAAAAATAGTCCCCTCGAAAACTTCTCGATAAAGAGCAAAACTGATCAGTCCTGGAAAGCTCCCTTCACAAACTGCAAAAGCTCATAAGTTAAGAAAAAAGTATATTCGGGCTTAGAGTGTATTAAAAAAGTGGAAAAGAAATAAGTGTTTATGTAAACCTAATTACACAAATTACACTTAGTATCTGTTGTTTTCTCTGGGTGTTCTGTGATTAGGAAGACAATCCCTGCAGTAAACCGGTCTTTCGGGGTCAGGTTTGAAAGGCACTTCTGTCTCAGCTTTACAGTCTGAACAGGTTGTCTTGTGCATTTCTCTGGGAGCGCCGAAATTAGAATTTCCTCTGAAGTTTCTGTCATTAAAAGCCATATTTGTTTCACCTTTGGTTTTAGTTGTTAGTAAATTGTTTTAAAATAAGATTGTATAGAACTCTTTGATTAAAAACAAAATTGGTTTTTAATAACAGATGATTATACGTCTCTTTATTTATCAACACATATACATTGCATCCCTAATATATAAATGCACCTATGAAAATGAAGATACTCTCTCAAATGAGAGAACAATTTTTAGACATGTATTTTAGAGTAGATAAAAACCTGTTTTATGATAGCTTCTGAAATCAGTAATTAAGGTAGCCTTTACGCTCAAGCCATTCAACCTGAGGCCTTGTGTATTTCCAGTTTACTTCGGCTTTGGAGTCCTGGACTTCCCAGGGATTGGCTATGACAACGTCACCTTCGCGGATCCACATTCTCTTTTTCTTGGAACCGGGAATTCGGCCCATGCGGACAACTCCGTCCATACACTGAAGTGTTACCCTTTTCGAGCCGAGTAAACATGCAACCGTTGCCAGAACTTCATTTCCGTCTTTGCGGGGAGTTCGCACCCTTGTTATTTCTTGGGAGCCATCTCCTGAGCCTCCCGACATGGTGGATCCTAATTTTCTTTTTCTAATAGTGCTTCTATAGTTAGCCAGATTAATTCCTCCTTAATGGAATTTGATTTATTTTTTACAAGTCCAATATTGAATAATTCGTACCGGTTCTCATTCTCGATGTCGATTTGTTTTTACTTTTTCCTGCCGCACTAGGTGGAAATAAGTAAAGAAACAAAGAGAATAAACCAAAAAAACAAAAAGAAAAATGAATCAGATGTTAATGTAAACTTAATTACAAAATTAGCATCTAATGTAGATTATCATCGGAATTATCTGTGTTTAGGAAAACATTCCCTACAGTATACTGGCCTGCCTTCGGTGGGTTTGAACGGTACTTCGGTCTCAACGCCGCAGTCAGAACAGGTTACTTTTGTCATTTCCCTTGGTCCACTGTTACCGCGGAAACCTCCGGAATTTCCCCTGGAATTTCTGTCATTAAAAGCCATTTTCGTTTCACCTCCGCTTTAGCGGATAATAATTTAAAAACAAGATTGTATAGACCCTTAGATTAAAAACAAAAATCGGTTTTTAATAACAGATTATACGTCTCTTTATTTTCAATACATACACTATATAGCCAAATTATATAAATCAATCTATACAAATGGAAGCAAGCCCCTTTCAATGAGAACACTTTTTTAACATAATTTACGGAAGAGATAATAGCCTAAAGAGATAATAGCTTCTGAAACCAGGAGTGCTTGAAAAATTTCCACTAGAAGTCAAAAACAGCCACAACGGGCAAAAATCCTATTGATGATCTAAAAAAAGCCCTTGGGAAATCGATCGATGAAGTGCAAAACTGATCTGCCATGCAAAGTGCCACTTCTAAATCTACAAAAGCTCCGGATTAAGAAAAAGTATATTCTCAGTCTAAGGTATTTTAAAAACGTAAAAGTAAAAGTAAAAGTATTAGTCCGCTTGAGCGAAGCAAAACGTATCCCGCGCTCTCAAAGCGGAACTCGGGAAGCGAAGCAAAACATATCCCGTGCTCCCGAAGCGGAACTCGAGAAGCGGAACTCGGGTAGGAAAAACATTTATCATGCGTTGAGATATATAAACTAATCACGAATAACAGCTAATCTAACCAGAAAAGGGCCGCTGATGCATGGCAAAAGATGAGCGTATAAGATTTCCATCAGGTTCATATCAGGCTCTCCATAAAGGTATCTGTTACAGAATAGATCCTGAGAATAACACTGTGGAAATGACCCAACAGCTAAAGCTCAAATACAGTCCTGAGAGTAAAGAAGAGGTTATTAATCTGGTCAACAAACTTGGAGCAGAAAAAATTCAAAAAAGACTCGGATTATTCTCAAAACTCCTCGTTATTTCAATACTATTATTCCTATTTTTTACACTTTTCCCAACTTATTTCCCTGGAAAATCCGATAATCTTGTAAACGCGGGAAGGTTTTTAACAGTTGTTTCAGAAATTGCCTTTCTTTATATGTTTGGTTTTTATAAGGTCTCAATGAATTATTATAGGGATTCGTACTGCGAAAAATGTGGGAAATATTTTGTATTTGAGGAGTTTCAGGCCCCTTTAATTAAAGAGGAAAGCAAAACTGACGCTTATATAAAAACTTTAACAAAACACTGGCGTTGTAAAAAATGCGGATATGAAGATATAAAAGTTGAACCTCAACCCATAGGTCATCATTACGAAGAAAAACAACACAATTTAAAAGAAGATACCTGTGAAGAATGCGGGAAAGAGCATGCAATAGAAGAATACAGGAATGTTGATGTATTAAATTATGCTGCCAGAAAGAAAATAAGGTATTTTAAATGCAGACACTGCGGTTATCATGAAATCAGACTAATAAAAAGTTAAGTGTGATTAAATAAGTTGGAAGGCTTTTTTACGATTTACTACAGCTATTCTTGGCCATAATAAAGATTTTCAGGAATTTGTTAGAACTGGCTGCTGTCTGAAATAAAAATTAAGTCATTAAAAGTCGCCTAAAATTAATCCTCTTGAGCTAAGCGAAACAGGCCTCAGGCTGTTGCATTTGAATTGAAACTCCCGGAGAATCTCCGATTTTGTTTAATCCCGAAGC
This sequence comes from Methanosarcina baikalica, assembly GCF_031461075.1. Taxonomy (NCBI): domain Archaea; kingdom Methanobacteriati; phylum Methanobacteriota; class Methanomicrobia; order Methanosarcinales; family Methanosarcinaceae; genus Methanosarcina; species Methanosarcina baikalica. The sequence goes on from NZ_JAVKPK010000063.1 coordinate 16,185, forward strand.
GAAAATCAGGAAGCGAAAATCAGGAAGCGAAAATCAGGAAGCGAAAATCAGCTTAGAAAAGATATTATGAATAATGTTAATATGAAGTGGGCATCCGGTTATTGGGGAGTTGGGGGGTATGGGGGGGTTATAAAAAATAGTTAAAAAGGTCTTTGGTGACCTTCCCAGATGCCCATCTTTCTAGTGTACTTCATGATATATAAAGTTACAGGTTTTATCTTATGTTAAAGAAATATCATCAGACCTGACATTAAATAAATTTAGTGCAAAACGTCCCGGATGTTCAGATAGAAATTTTCAGATCTATGGTAACCGTGATACCGTCTTTAAGTTTGCTGTCTCCATGCAGTGCGTTATTTAAGGAAATATGTGAGAAACTGAAGCAAAGTCCGGAAACGTGGATTACTTTTCTTTCTAAATTTTAGCGATTAACGGCTTTAAGGATGAAACATCCTTCACTGTTATATTCCAGAGGGCTTCAAGATCAATACCAAAATCACCGTGTACCATTTTATCGGACGAGAAAGGCGTTGTCAGGTTCCTGACACTTGCTTTCGTCCCAACAGTTGCCATGTCCGCGAATCTTAGTGATTGTTCTGCTGCCTGTTGCCCTTGTATTAACTGAGAAAAGGTTGAGTTTGGTAGGGAATAAATTGGGGGTCCGGAAGGAAAATAAAACTAAAAAACGTAAGGACACAAGTAAAACTAAATAGGGTCCTCTTAAACTCACCATCAAACTGAAGAGTAGTTTTCTTTTTTTCCACGAATTAAGGCAATTAATGATTTCCCCAGAAAAGTACATATTATTTTTTACTTAAATTCCAATTAAAGTCTTATAAAATCGTAAATTTTATTGAGGAGTACTTACAACCCTCCTCTGGTGATAAAATATGAAAGCTCCGCTTATTCCAGTAAACGAAGATTTCAAATGGAAATTGTTATCCGAAATATTAAATGGTTTTGGTTTTAGATCTTGCAGACAAATACTTACGAAGAGGGACATCCTGCCCCTCTCAAAACCAGTTCCTGCTCTTAAAATCGTACTTTTGAGCATGTTTTTTTCCTGTGAGATCTCCTATGCTGTTAGGAAATTGAAAGAAAAGGAAAGCTTGAGAACCTTTTTAAAAATCAGTTCAATACCCACTGAAAAGGAAATTTATGGCCTTCTTAGTAAATATGAACCCCAACAGTTTACTGATTTTGTTTTCGAATTATTGAATGATTTATGCCCTAAAAGAAAAAGTGGGTCAAAAGGCATTATTTCTGTCCAAAAGTACTGTTTTTTAGCTGTACTTTTAGTGTAGATGACTGTAAATTACGGTATTAGAGAAAGAAAGGAATTACAAGCCTTCGCTGAATAAAGAAATAAAGAGGGGACTAATCCTGAAATTATTTCGCAGATTCAAAACCATTTGAAAGTTCAATACGCGATACAGCAGCAGGCGACTCAAAAGATTAAATGTTGAGTAAATTTAGGCTCTTCGTTGTTTTGTGTGGATATCCTCATAATATTCTCATAAAAACCAATGCGGTCTTGAATTGAAAATCATCTTATCCATAGGGAATGATGAAGAGCCGAAATAAAAAAGCGAAATAATTTTGGGATAAAACATAAAAACAGTAAAAAATAAAGGATAAAGGAGAGTGAGAGTCATCGATCAAGTCTGACTAAAAAAGTAAAAGTACTCTTTTAGTCAGACTTGAGAACTATCTTTTTTACAATTTTCAGTAACTGACTCTCATTATCCAATTTATCAATTTATTTTCAGCTTATTTAAGATTTTCAAAATCCCTCTCCTACTTCTTTGCGCCAATGCAACCAGGTATTTCTTTGCAGATTTGCCTCTCTTCTATCCTTATTCCTTGACAAACATTTTCTAGAATTTTCTTTATAATTGCCTGATTTTTACACAGTTATATTTCAAATGAGAAAGTTTAAGAATAGAAACAAATCAAAAATATTAACATTATTTATACGAAAAATATATGACAGAAAAGGAGTAGGATAATGAAAATTAACAAAAAATTATATTCAGTAGCCTCAGTATTAACAGTTATAGTTTTATTCTTAATTCTGGTTTCATCTACGGCATCAGCACAAACTGAAATAGATCACCATAACATTGACCCACCAGAAATCACAAGTGGAACAGGGAATACATCAGATGACCAGGTTCTGTCTGAGGATGTATCTACAGAAGGAAATTCCACGGATACAGAATCTATACAAGCTGCCACACCAAGTATTCCTAAAACTAGGATTACTACCCATGAAACGGCATCTAATCCAGATATCTACGGTGACAAGATAGTATGGCAGGATAACCGCAATGGAAACTGGGATATATATATATTTGATCTCTCCGCTAAAACAGAAATTCACACTACCAATTTAACAGATCAGACAGCTCCTGCTATTTATGAAAATCTGGTAGTATGGGAAGATGAACGCAACGGAGGTCATGACATTTACGTGGAAGATCTCTCTACAAAAACACAAAGTCGTATTTCTAAAAATGGAGAAGCACATAATCCTTCAATCTATGGTACTAAAATAGTGTGGCAGGACGAACTTAATGGGAGTTCGAATATCTACATGTATGATCTATCTACTAAAAAAGAAACTCAGATCACTACCAGTGGAACAGCATACAAACCTGATATCTATGGAAACAGAGTAGTTTGGGAGGATGAACGTGATGGAAACGAAGATATCTTCATTTACGACCTCTCCACTCACAAGGAAACTCGAATTTCCACTAGTGGAAAAGCAGATAATCCTAGGATCTATGGTAACAGAATAGTATGGGACACCCGTTATGACTATCCCTCGGAAATCTACATTTACGACCTTTCCACTCACAAGGAAACTCGAATTTCTGATGGGATTTCATACAAGCCAGACATCTATGGTAACAAGATTGTGTATGAAGATAACCGTAACGATGTAACTGGAAACACGGATATTTACATGTATGACCTTTCAACTAATAAGGAAACCATGATAACCTTCGAGGACTTGGAGGACCCGGAAAACAATCCGTATCAGGTAGACCCAGCTATATATGGTAATAGGATTGTGTATACAAAACGGTATCCGCAAGGCGACATCTACATGGCTACTCTTGTTTACTCACCAGTAGCTGTATTTTCTGCATCGCCAACCTCAGGAAACGCTCCACTGAAAGTAAAATTTACTGACAAGAGTACAGGTTCCCCAACTTCATGGAAATGGAGTTTTGAAGACGGAAAAACTTCAACATCGAAGAGTCCTACATATACCTACAGTAAAGCCGGAAAATATACTGTTAGCTTAACAGTAAAGAATGCTGCAGGAAGCAGTACGAAAACAATAAAAAACTATATTGTCGTAAACGCATTGAAAGCTCCTGCTGCTGCTTTTTCTGCAACTCCAACCTCAGGAAAAGCCCCACTAAATGTGCAGTTTACTGATAAAAGTACCAACAGTCCAACTTCATGGAAATGGAGCTTTGGTGATAAAACATATTCCACAGCCAAGAACCCTGTACACAAATACAGTAAAGCCGGAAAATATACTGTCAGCCTAACTGTGAAGAATGCTAAAGGCAGTAACACTAAAACTATTTCCGGATATATTAAAGTCCAGTAAATAATGAATGTCCTAAATTAAAAACATGTTGTATCCTGAAATTATTTCGCAGATTCAAAACCATTTGAAAGTTCAATACACGATACAGCAGCATGCGACGCAAAAGATTAAATGTTAAGTAAATTTAAGCTCCATTTTGGTAATGTAGAATGATTCTATATAATGAAACAAATTCGAAGTTGAAGTAAAATAGTGAGTCACCCGTATACGATACAGAACTCCAATAAAAGAAATTAAAAAAGCGAAATAATTTTAGGATAAAACAATCTCTCCAAATTCATTGAATAAAAATAAGTTAGAAATATGTTTCAATTGTGACATTCTTTTTTAATTCGCCAGATTCGGCAACAACAACATCCAATTTATTTTTATAAGTACCTTTATCTCCATCGCGTTCAGTAACATCTGGATAGACTTCAAGGCCAATATCAGATTTTATGGCCTTACTGTTAATATTATCACTCATTTCAATATAAGTTTCATATGTGATTACTCGGGACATTAATCGAAAGTATTGATAATCTTCTCCTACTAATGATACTT
>NZ_JAVKPK010000064.1:0-20000 GCF_031461075.1 Methanosarcina baikalica
GATTATTATGTCTGATAATGATTTCTGATTATTATGTCTGATTATTATTTTTGAGTGTAATAGAATTAATTTGCATGGAAAATCAAACGCCCAGGAAAATTAAAAAGATAAATAAAAGGTGCCGGCTCTTACTTATACCGGAAAGTCCATATCGCTTTTAATGAAAGTCATTTCAGTTGTCGGGTATAAAAAATCGGGTAAGACGGTTCTTGTTTCAGCCCTTGTCCGTAACCTTTCCAGATTCGGGGCAGTAGGTACTGTAAAACATATGGAAGAACAGCGCCTCAACTCCGAAGAAACGGACACAGGCAAACATTTTGATGCAGGTGCTGACACGGTAATAGGAATAACAGGTACAGAGCTTGTCAGCTTCTCCAGGGACTCTGACCTTGAGCATGCTCTTGATTTGCTTTGCGACCAGGGGCTTGATTTTGCTGTGGTAGAAGGGTTTAAAGAAAGCAATCTTCCTAAAATTGTGCTTGGAGACCTTGAAGGAATCTCCAATGTTTTCTTCAGGATGCCGGAAAATGTCGATATGCACGAAGAACTAACAGCCTCCCTTGTAGGGATGGCCCTCGCGCAGCCTGACCGCTATACCCTGGAAGCCCTTGTAAAGAAGGTCAGAAAAAATCACAAGATCCAAAAAGCAGGCGCAATCGGTACTTTTACAGGTATTGTCCGCGAAATGGCTGACAATGAGATAACAGCCAGGCTCGAATTTGAGAAATACGAACCTGAAGCCTCAAAAGCTCTGGACAGGATCAGGGAAGAAATCAAGCGAAAAGAAGGAATCCTTGAAGTCCTGATTCACCACAAAACAGGTGTCATCGAAGCCGGAGAAGACATAGTGTACATCGTTATCGCAGCCGCCCACAGGACTGAACTTTTCCCGGCCCTCAGCGAAGCTATAGAGCGGATAAAGGCCGAAGCTCCGATCTGGAAGAAGGAATTTACGGAAAAAGAAGAATTCTGGGTCCATGACAAAGAAAAAGACAGGAAGCAGGCTTGAAAGTGAAAAAGAAGAGTAAATAAAAATTTGCGGGCAAACAGGACTTAAAAACCCCCCGGATGGATCTAATGGCTGAAAAAACAGAACCTGAAAAACGGCAAATAAAATTCAGAAGTGCTGTCGTCCTGGCAGGAGGCAGAGGCAGACGGATGGGCATGGTCGAAAAAGCCCTTCTCGAATTTGAAGGAAAAACAATCATCGAGCGTCTGCTGGAAAGCCTTTTCAAAGTTGTGGACGAAGTCATTCTCTCGGTCCGGGATAAAAACCAGGAAAAAAAGTTCAAACCCATGCTTGAAAAATTCCCTGCCCGCGAAATCCGTTTCTGTTTTGACACTTTAGAAGATGCCGGCCCCCTTGATGGAATCCGGGCGGGGCTGCTTGAATCCAAATCCGAATATTCTTTTATCTGCGCAGGCGATATGCCTTTCGTAAACTTCAGGGTTGTAGACCTGCTGTTTAAGAAAGCTGGTGGGAATGACGCTGCTCTTCCGAGATGGGAGGATCGAAAATTCGAGCCTCTTCATGCAGTTTATTCAAAAAAATTGGTCCCTGAAATCGAAAAAGCCTTTGAGAAAGGAAGGTGTTCGGTACTTACGCCTGTTTTCGAAATGCAGGACGTTATTTTTGTTGATATTTCGGAGATCCGGGAAATTGATCCTGAGCTTAGAACTTTTGCGAACATCAATACAGTTGAGGATATGGAAAATATGATCGGATCTGCTGTGAAAAAAGAGAAAGGGTAGTAAAATTCTAGTTAACGTTGTTGATCTGCTTTTTTAATTTATGAAATAGCTTGATTCGCATCTTACACCGTTTATTTCCCGCGCTTTGCGCGGCTTTTCCGTAATTTATGTTACAAAATAGAAAATTATTTAGCTGACAACCCTCTCTACTTTTTAGTTTTAATTATTTTTTTATGTAGAGGCTATCTCTGGATAGCAGCTGCAATATAAATTGAATTTTTCATTGGTGGTAATGGTAAACTTGTGATACAGTGAAGTAGGGGTTATAGATGGAATCAAACAAGATTAAGGATCTGATTAGAAGGACTCGACGAAATAAAGTAACTGCATTACGCCTGTCCTACAAAAATCTCGCTTCTTTGCCGCCTGAAATCTCAGAGTTGAAAAATCTTAGGACGCTTGACATATCTTACAATCGACTTACTTCGCTGTCACCTGAAATCACAGAGTTGAAAAATCTTAAGAACCTTGACATATTTGATAATCGACTGACTTCGCTTCCGCCGGAAATCTCAGAGTTGAAAAATCTTACGAAAATTAACATATCTCGTAATCAATTGACTTCGCTTCCGCCGGAAATCTCAGAATTGAAAAACCTTAAGGAACTTGACATATTTGATAATCGATTGACCTCGCTTCTGCCGGAAATCTCTGAGTTGAAAAATCTTACGAAAGTTAATATATATAATAATCGACTAACTTCGCTGCCGCCGGAAATCTCAGAGTTGAAAAATCTTACGAAAATTAACATATCTCGTAATCAATTGACTTCGCTTCCGCCGGAAATATTAGAATTAGGTCTGGGTATTAAGTGGAAGTATCAATTCCTAGAAGAAGGAATATTTTTAGAAGGAAACCCTCTTGAAAATCCTCCAGTAGAGATTGTAAAACAGGGCAGAGAAGCAGTTCTCAACTATTTCAAGTCTTTAGAAAATGAAAAACAGCCATTAAATGAAGTAAAAGTTTTGCTAGTTGGGGAAGGAGGTGCAGGCAAAACTTCACTTGTGAAGCGGATTTTCGGGGAAGATGTTGATGGAAATGAGCCGCAGACACAGGGTATCAATATCAGGAAATGGGTAGTGGAAAACGGAGATCGAGAAATCAAGGCTAATTTCTGGGACTTTGGCGGGCAGGAGATCATGCACGCCACACACCAGTTCTTTTTGTCCAAAAGGAGTCTTTATATACTGGTTTTAGATGGAAGGAAGGATGAAAAGCCCGAATACTGGCTTAAACTTATAGAAAATTTCGGTGGAGATTCCCCGGTTCTGGTTGTAATTAATAAGATCGATGAAAACCCTGCATTTGAGCTGGAAAGGAAGTTCCTTCTTGAGAAGTATCCTTTTATCAGAGGTTTTTATAGGCTGTCCTGCATATCGAATGAGGGGATTGAAAAATTTTCGAAAACTCTGAAAGAGGAATTGAAGGCGGTTAAGCATCTTGAAATCAAGTGGCCCAAAAGCTGGTTAAATGTAAAAAGCAAACTTGAAAAAATGCGTCCAAATTGTACGCCGGATTTTGAGGATGAAAGTGCTTGCGATCACCGCAATTTCATTCAATATAATGACTATAAAATGATGTGCAGTGAAGAGGGAATAAGTGACGAATCCGAAAAGAATACTCTTGTTGACTTTCTCCATGATCTGGGTGTGATACTGCATTTCAGAGACATACCCCTCTTAAATACGCATGTTCTCGAGCCTGAATGGGTAACCAATGCAGTGTACAGGGCAGTTAACTCAAAAGAGGTTGCTGAATCCAGAGGTGTCCTGAAGCTCGATATGTTCCCTGAAATTTTAAAACTGAACAGTAAGAATGATTTCTATTATCCCGTCGAACAATATGGATTTATTCTCAGTTTAATGAAAAAATTCGAACTTTCCTATGACCTTGATGACCGTACTGTGCTTCTCCCTTCCCTTCTGGAAATTCAGCGTCCTGATTTCGAGTTTGATTATAATGGAGCTCTTAAGTTTATCATCGATTATGATTTCCTGCCACCTTCCGTGATGCCTCGTTTTATCGTTAAGATAAACAGGGATATAAAAGACAATCTGCGCTGGCGTACCGGTGTGGTTCTGGAAGACAGGAGCTTTAATTCTTCTGCCGTAGTCAGAGTTGACAACGAAGCTCGGAGGATAAACATCTACGTAGATGGTGAACAGAAAAAGGATTACTTTGCCGTTATCCTTCATAAATTCAGGGAAATAAACAATAGTTTTGAAAAGTTAAAAGCTACAGAAAAAATACCGCTGCCTGATAGACCGGATGTAACTGTTAGCTATAAGCATCTGATAAAGCTAGAAATGAAAGGGATTGAAATGTACATGCCCGATGGCTCAGATTATGAGTACAGGGTAAGTGATCTTCTTGGAACAGTCATCAATAGACGCAGTGAAAGATTATTGCTGGAGGAAATATTTAAGAATACTGAAATTAGTAAAAACAGAGAGAAGGAGATTCTAGATATACTTCTAAATCTACAGGAAATTGATACTGGATCTGATGATGAAGATACCTTGATAGAAAAAATAAGTAGTGTTGTTTCAGTGAATTTACCCATACCTGGTGTTGGGTTGGATCTTGGTAAAATTGTCAAATTATATCTTAGATGGAAAAAGCGGCAGTCTTGAAAATACGGTAATTCGAACGGCTTTCACATAAAAAAGTCAGATTAATTGCAAAACTGAAATGTTCAGGTTTTTACTTTTTTGTCTATGAATTTTTATTAGAAGGCCGGTCGCCTCTGACGACCGGTGAGAGTCCGGGGTATAAGACTTCGATTCTTTTCAGTGATTCTGGCGGACTGGAGTAAAAATGGATCTTATTTTTTCATACTGATATTTTTATTTAATTTCTTTACTGGTGGGCATCCTCTATCTTAAACTTTACATTGCGCTTTTGAAGTTCTTTTATAATCTCTTCCATAAATACGCCAGGTCCGGGGGCATGGCTGTGGTGGAATTCTTTTACCTTGCCTGGCTCTCCGCCAATGCTGGTTATTTTCACACCGCAGGAGGGACTTTTAGGGACGCCGATGATCTTTATTTTTATGCCGGTTGCTGCAAGGTCTTCGAGCAGGTCTGCAAGGGGCGTGAAAATTTCCCGGCAGAAACGCCTGTAGGCAGGATGGTCAAGCTGATCTTTAGTTATTTCCCGGCGCCTCATTCCGAAAAATATGGCTTCCGGACAGGGGAGCTGGATCACGTTCGCGCTTTTTGTATCAATCGGTAGAGCCGGTCTTACTCCTTTTACCCTTGCAAGAGGGTTAAGCAGGCAGTGCCCTACTACAACTACCTCATTCTTATTACCCTCTGCTGCGGGTTTTTCGGAAACCTGAGAACATTCGCAATTTTCCAGCTTTTTCATATCATCACCTGTGTTTGCCTAATAACCGTATTGCCTGTACTCATCTGCTAACTGCCTGTTATTCGCCTTTAATTTGCATTTAATTTGCATTTAATTTGCATTTAATTTGCCTTTCATTCGCTTTCTATATGTCCACTATTCGCCTTTTATACGCCTACTGTTCGCCTTCCGTTCAACTCTGGTGTTAACCTGGTATTCACCTGTATATTTCTTAGTAAGAAAATAAGAGATTATATATTTATCTTCTGCATATGTATTCAAAAATGGCATCTGTAAGCCTGCATATAAGCTATACTTTTGCGATCTGTTAGGATACGGTTGCAGAAGAAGCACAGGAGCACTGCCTTTATATTTGGAAGGTCACAGCACATGCATGAAGAATTTGGAACAATACTTAACAGGGGATTCAACAGCTGGGTTAGAAATCTAAACATCTGTATTCCGTTTATCCTTAATTTTTTAATTAATCTGATTCTTTATTTCTTTTTCTTTGGCTTGATGGGCCTTTTGCTCTTTACCTCGAACACAGGAAGTATTATCGATCCTGCTACCCTTTCCCAGACGGAGATTTATACAATGGTGGCGAAGGGGCTTTCTGAAAACATTGCACTGTCCGTATTTCTGGTTCTCATATTTTCTCTGTTTGGGATGTTCGTGCAGTCCTTTTTCACAGCAGGGGCAATAGGGATGGCAAAGAAAGCCTCCGAGACAGGAGATACCGTCCTCTCTGACATGCTCATTTCGGGTTCGAAAAACATATTCAGGCTTTTCCCGACAACCCTGTTGATTTCCCTGCTCTTGCTTGTAGGAATCATATTTATGGTGCCCGGAGCCTTTGCAGTAGGAGACCTGAGTACACTGGTCGAAAATCCGGACGTTTCGGGACAGGGCGTGGGCGCGCTTGTTATGGGAGCCTTTCTCTGGTCAGTTTACATAATAGTGATGAATCTCGTGCTTTCCCTTACATCATATGCCCTTGTGATTGATGAACTTGGACCTCTTGAAGCTTTAAGTGCGAGTTTTGGATTTTTCAGGAATAATAAACTGGATGTTTTCTTTATCTGGGTAATCTCTATCGGGCTGGCTATAATTAACAGTCTTGCCGGTGAATTTATAGGTTCAGAAAACATTCTGGTCGCAGCGGTTACATCTCTGGTCCCGTTTGCTGTTCTGCAGCCTCTGACTGCTGTACTGTGGACACGGCTCTACCTGAGCAGGAAAGGGAATAAACTCTATAGCCCTTCGGATCTGCTTTCCTATCCGGATAGATTCTGAAGAAGTTCCTGCTTGTATTTTACTCTTAAGCCCTGCCGAGCAATTTGCAGGCCTGGCATATCTCTTCAGTGCAGGTCTCTCCGCAGACCCTGCATTTTTCGATTTTTGTGGGAGGCAGTTCCTTTGCGAGGACTCCTACAATCTTATCAAAACCCCTTAGCAGGGAATATTTCGTTCCCGGATGCCTTGTTTCAAAATTGTTCAGAAGCTCCCTTACCTCTCCTCTCAGGGCTTCTCCTGCATACGGGCATTCGCTAAAATCAACTGGTAGGGAGTTTGTGAGGGCGTAGAGAGCCACTTCTTTTTCAGGAATATTCCTCAGGGGTTTTGCCCGCAATACCAGGCCTTCAATAGCTGCAGGCGGGGCAAGCCTGACCATGCGTTCCATATCCCCTCTGAAGTGGTTAAGGAGAATTGTCTGGGCTTCATCATCCAGGTTATGGCCTGTGATCAGTTTTGTTGCCCCTATTTCAAGCGCGGCCCTGTTAAGGATATATTTCCTGAGAACGCCACAGTAGCTGCATGTACCTTTTTCTCGGTCCATTGCTGCCAGTTCATCCATAGTTACCCCATGTACTTCTTTGAAGGATTTTATAATATGCCTTACCCCGAGCATCTCTGTAAGATTTTTTGCAAATTCGAGGGAATGAGGGCGGTACCCATGTATTCCTTCATCCACTGAAATTGCCACGATTTCAATATCTGGCCTGTTTCCAAAAATTTTGTGCATCATATACAGGGCAACCGAGCTGTCCTTACCTCCGCTCAGGGCAACAGCTATTACATCATTTTTCCGGATGCTGTACTCTTTCCGGATTGTCAGTTTGATTTTCCTCTCAACGTCCTCCACAAAATGTTTCTTGCATAGGTGCATCCCGGAATATTTCTGAAAAATTATAGCTTCATGATTGCATTTTTTGCATTTGATTGTCATTTAAATCCTTTTTCCGCCAATTACCTGGAAATGATCTGAAAAACTGAAACCTGATAAACCGACATATTCTTAAATTATTTTTGAATAAGGTATTTTGAATAAAGTATTTTGAATAAGGTATTTTGAATAAAGTATTTTGAATAAGGTATTTTGAATAAAGTATTTTGAATAAGATCTTTTTGATTACTATTTCTCGCTCTAATGAGTTGTGTTGTGCCAGAATTCTTTTAGGAAAGGAACCGCTCGTATATATGGTTTCTTACGTACTTGTATGGGAAAAAAGCTTACAGTTTTTCTGTTTATTCTTTTAAAGCTCTATGAACATTATTCAGAATCTCTGTTTCCAGGGATATTATCCTCTTCAGCCAATTAAACCGGTTTATTATTCAAATATCTCTGTAATATTGGGGCTGCAGCGAGGAGGTTTTACACTAAGAATTATTCCGGCAGAGACAAGATACTATTCGGATATTGGCTGGATTAAAGGCTATTTGCTCTTCTCTTTTTCTAATTACTACGACCCGACAAATATCCAGTTCCGGGACCTGCGAACTTTTAACGAATTTATCCTTAAGCCAGGCAAGGAATTTTCGTTTCATCCGCATTTCGAAATGGAAATAGTAACGATAATGTTTGAAGGTGAGGTTACCCATGAAGATAATATGGGAAACAGGGAAGTTCTGGAGAAGTAAGCCTCGAAAGAGAGCACTTTCTTCATATTTATTCGGAGGAAGATCGACTTGTGTTCATACATTTCTGCCGGAGAACTCTTTGTCAATGGTCAAAGGCTCAGACAGGGAGACCAAGCTCGTCTTTATCTGGAAAGGACACTTCACGTGGAAATCGCTTCCGCTTCTCCTGCAGAATTAATCGCGAACCTGCAAACAGTGGAAGTATAATAAAGCAAAGGAAAAGGGGCAATTAAATGAGCTATGAACAACCTGAGAGAAGGAATGACAAAAAAGAGGAACAGCCTGAGAGAGGGAGTGAATGGGATATAATAAACCCTAAAAAGAGAAAATGATAGAACTAAAGGTAAACGCAGTCTGAATAAAGGTAAACGTCACCGCAGACGGATGAAAACGCTGCTAAATATTGAATGCAAGATTTGATTAGAAGAGAATTGAAGTGAGAGGTAAAAACAGTTTCTAGAGAGGGATTTGCCTCTCACTTCTTTTTGCTTCTGATATTTTGGTAACCGAGAGGGAGGAATGGCGAACCTCATTTTCCCGGTTTCCTTTCTGAAACCTCTCCCGAAACAAAGACTTAGAGGAATGGCAAAAAACCTCAATAGCCTTCTTATTCAGGTGGGGCTCCAGACTTTATTGAGGGCAGGGTTGAGGAATGGCGAACCTCATTTACCTTGCTCCGTTTTTTAGCTAAATGCTACTCATGAACCCCATTCAATATTAGCATTTAGAACTACATGATATAGAATATCGGTCACATATAAAACATCAATGGAAATGATTTTTCATTTCCTTTGATGTAATAAAGAGCACCAAAAATTTTAAGCGGCTTATCGTCTCGATAAACTAAAATTGTCCCCGGACAAAGTTCAAATCACTTTTTTCCTGTCCTTAAACAGCCAGTTTTTCCCAAAAATGTCCTGATATAACGGTAAACTATTTATATTATGAGACCAGCGCGATTTAGCCTAAATTATCTCACTCTGTTCAAATTAACTTAACTTACCTTTCTCTGTTCTTTTACAATATAATATTTTATTGACAATATTTATGTCTCTATGACATATTACTTTTTCTTTCCCTTACATCTTATTCTTTCTTACATTTGGTCCTTCTTTTTCTTCATTACTTTTTTACGTTAATCTTTAATTTTTTTACATTCGTCTCTCATTTTTTATTTTCATATTTCTCTTTATGTACTTTCTTTTTGTCCCTTGATTATCCCCTTCTTTCCTTTTCGTCTCTGCTTTTTATCCCAGAATGGAAACAAATCTGTTCCCCCACCAAAATTCAAAAAATCTATAAATAGTAATAATTGTAATTATTGGGTATGTTGATCTAAGATTTTGGATCAAGTTTTGGGCGGTTGGCTGAGTGGAAGATGTCTCTTTACTTTTACTTCTTTTTTCAGTTTTTGGAGGTTACCTGCTTGGCATAATCTCAGGGCTTCTGCCCGGTATACACAACAATAATTTTGCGCTTGCCCTTGTAGCCTTTGCACCTGTACTGGCTGAAAAAGGGCTTTCACCTTTTTACATAGCCGTGATCATTCTCTCAAACGCTGTCGCTCAGACTTTCCATGATATTATTCCCTCAGTGTTTTTAGGGGCGCCGGATGGGGATACTGCGCTTACGGTTTTACCAGGACACAGGCTTCTGCTTGACGGGGCCGGAGCTGAGGCAGTCCGCCTTTCAGCACTAGGAAGCGCAGGCTCGGTAGTTGCTTCGCTGGTATTTGTGCTGCCGTTTTCTCTATTCTTCAAGACTGTTTATCCTTATCTTGAGGAGCATATGGCATTGATTCTTATTTTAATCGTTTTTCTGATGCTTGCAAGTGAAAAAGGTGAAAAAGATGAAGATTCGAAAGAGAAAAGCTCACTTGCAAAGTATAAGTACAAAGCTTTTGCCCTAGTTTTGTTTTTGATCACAGGCGTGCTTGGGCTTTTCGCTTTTGCGAGGGAATCTCTTATGGTTCCGGTTGTTAATTTTGGGGAGCCGTCCGTACTCCTGCCTCTACTGAGCGGGCTTTTCGGAGCATCCCAGCTAATTACAAGTCTCCTCACAAGCTCGAAGATCCCCGAGGAATCCGTTTCCGCACTCAAGCTTTCTCGAAAAAGAATTCTCAGGGGAATCCTTACAGGCAGCGCAGCAGGCTCGCTTGTGGCATGGTTGCCAGGCCTCTCCTCAGCAATTGCGGCACTCCTTACAGGGCTTGTTGCAAAAATCGATTTTGACAGGATTTACCTTAAGAAAAAAAACTCCGAACCTGAGCTAGGAATGTTAAGAACCTCTCTCTATTCTGACCCGTATGCCAGTAACCCTTCAACACTTGAGAGCTCGAAGGAATTCTTAATTTCGAATTCCGGGGTAAACACCTCTAACGCGATTTTCGGGCTGGTAGCCTTTGTGGTGATCGGAAGGACCCGAAGCGGGGCAATGGTTGCCGTAGAAGATATTCTGGGAACGAATACGCTTGATTTACCTATACTGCTGCTTTTTTTTGCCGCTATGGTATTAACTGCCCTGTTTTCCTACTTTTCCACAGTTTGGATAGGAAACAACGCCCATCTCCTTCTAAAGAAAGTTGATTACAGCAAACTCTGTGCAGGTGTCCTTATCGGGCTTGCAGTAATGGTTTTCCTCTTCACAGGGCTATTCGGGTTTTTCATTTTTGTAATTTCGACTCCCATAGGCATGCTAGCATCTTTCATGAATGTCAGGAAATCCCATGCAATGGGGGTTATCTTGCTGCCTGTGATACTGTATTTTTTGTAACAAAGACTATGCTTGCCAGCAAATTCGGCTTTAAGCACAGAAACCTTTTACAGGGCTTTTCTGGAGATTTCAAGGGTTTTAAATTGCTTGAGAGTTTCGTAGTAGAACTCCCCGCTTGCAAGTTTCGGAGGCCTGCGTCGAGGCCCATGCGCACTTTTGGAATCAGGACTACTGCTCTGCTACAGGGGAGGTCTCCAGTTTAAGTAGCTCGATTATTTCCTTGCTATGTTCGTTGATTTTTATATTTGCTCGGAATTGACTGCTTTCGTTCAAATAACCCCTTGTATAGCTTAATTTCTACATAGTATGTCTCCGATAGCTTAAATAAGACTTTGAAGTAATAATTAATTTTCATTTTGAATTCAAACAATCTTTTTACTTTTATTTCCTACTTTTATTTCCTACTTTTATTTCCTACTTTTATTTCCTACTTTTATTTCTTACTTTTATTTCTTACTTTACTGCATAATTTTAGGTTCTTCAATCCATTTTCGGTTCTTCAATCCAATTGCGTGTAAAAATATAAAACTTAAAATGTATTGGGTTGGAATTGTACAGAGATGGAAAAGAGCCGGACATAAAGTAAAATATAAAAAGTAAAAGTAAAGTCAGCCGATGAAAGCAAAAGAGTAAAGTAAAACAGTAGATAAAGGCAAAGAAATAAAATAAAAATGTAGGATGAAGACAGGTTTGAATCAAAACTAAAGACCGAGTCAGAATTGAATGAATCTATTTATACAGAAGGGGTTGCAGGAGTATGAAAGCACAACTTGAACAGCGTTTAACTGAGCTCAGGGCAGAATACGAGTCAGGACAGAAAATCGCGAAAGATCTCGAATTAAAGCTTACAGAACTTGAAGACCGAAAAAAAAACCTGACTGAAACCCTCCTCAGGATTAGCGGGGCAATCGACTTACTTGAAGAAGTACTGGAAGTAAACGAGGGCGTGCAGAAGTCAGAAACTATAACAGGTCCCGGAAATGCCACAGGAAATGTAGAGGTTCCGAATGTCATAAGGCAGCCCCTTAAGAAAGCTATGAAAACTCTGGAAGAAGCAGGGCTTACGGCAGGGGAAGTCATTGAGCAAAGAGGTGTTCTTCCTATAGGGGTTATGATTGGAGAAGTGCTTAGGCAGGAGCCGAAGTCAGGGACAAAATCACTAGCCGGATCGGCCGTAAAGCTTGTAGTTGCGGCAAAAGGTAAGTTTTTGCCTCCAGTTGATAGAAATTCAGTGTGCGGCTCTTTTTCCGACCGTAACTGAACAGAGGGCAAAGGAGGGCTTTAAACGGAGGCTTATTCCAGAATAAACGATTTCCTGAGCGAACTCAGGGAACACTGCAGGGCAGCGATTTCAGCCTTTACCGCACTTGAGTGTTCGGAGAGCCCGGTATCCTTGAGGCTCTGTCTGCTAAAATTTCTTAATGAATGTGAGGGCGTTTCAAAAGTTCTATGGAACAGCAATGACAAAAAACTCAGGAAGCACCTTAAATCCGTGCTTTCAATCCCAGGCGATTCCCCCTTTTCTCCTGCGGCTTTTTCCGGACTGGGAGCAGTAGTTAGAGTAATAGAAAAAACCGGGGGAATAGAGAAAATCCTGAAAGATAAAGGAAAGGAAAATAAACCGGAAGAAAATCCCGACCACAGGGAATCGGCAGCCTTCGTCTATGATACGGGAACAAAATTACTTACGTTTAATGAGAAAAACTACGAAATTCTGCCCATTTTCCTGGCTGCAAGGGAACTATATGCTTCCCTCTCGCTCTTCAAAGAACTTCAGGGCTGTACTGAAATGCTTGAAAGGGATTCTGAGGACGCCACCGCCCTTTTCCAGAAAGCCGTGCTCATGTATAAGGTCAGGCGGTTTGAAACTGCCCTGCAGCTTACTGCGCAGGTGCTGGAAATTATTCCTGAAGATTACAGGGTCTGGTACAACAGGGGTGTGATCTTCTCGGAAATGGGGCGGCTTGAGGAAGCGATTGCGGCTTATGACAGAGCAATTGAGCTTGAACCGGCTTTTAATATTACCTGGGACAACAAAGGAGTTGCCCTTTACAGGCTCGGCCGGTTTGAAGAGGCGCTTGAAACCTACGAAAACATCCTTCTGAAATCTCCCAAATATGCTGAGGCCTGGGCAGGAAAAGGCTCGGTCCTTTCAGCCCTTGGCAGGAAAGAGGAAGCCCTTGAGGCTTACAGTTCGGCCCTTAAAATCAGGCCTGATTACCTTGAAGCCCTGACGTGTACCGGAAGCCTCCTTTCCAGGCTCGGCAGGCTTGAGGAAGCTCTGACTGTATATGATAGAGCTCTTAAGCTTGCGCAAACAGAGCAAGGGCTCTGGGCGGGCAGGGGATTTGTCCTGTTAGAACTGAATGAATACGAAGAAGCACTGAAAAGCTGCAACAGAGCCCTCGAATTAAAACCAGGTTTTGATCCTGCGCTCGAATTAAAGGTAAGAATCCTTTCGGAGATCAGCCGGCAAAAGGTAAGGACTTCTCAGTAATCTTTCTTTCCCTGTACATCCCCTGCCCTTTATTTCAAGGCTCTTGTAATCTTTTTTATAGTCGGTGAAATTCGAATCAGAAAAAGTATATCTCATTGAAAACAAAAATTCAGAATACCAGTTTTTATCTCTGTTTACATGCATAAAATGGAAAAAAGATCCGATGGAAAAAGGTTGTGTGGCAAAAATCCGAAAGGGTCCGGAATAAACTTTCACCGGAAAAGCGAGGATTCCGAAATGATAGAAGAAGATAAAACTGCAAAAATGGACCGTGAAAAGCGAAAAGAGCTTGAACCGGCAGGAAAAACCGGAGAACCAGAGAATCCAGGGAAACTCCTTATAAAGGCTAGTGAGACTGATAATTACGAAGACAAGCTCGGGTTTTATGATGAAGCTTTAGCTCTGGATCCTCTGTATGTCGATGCATGGATTAAGAAAGGTTTTGCACTGGACAGGATGGGAAGATCAAAAGAGGCTCTTGCCTGCTATGACAGGGCTCTTGAAATCGATCCTGAAAACCTGGGAGTCAGATCGCTCAAGGGTTTTGCTTTCAATAACTTAAAGGAATTTGAAAAGTCGGTAGAGTGTTATGACGAAATCCTGAAGTTTAATCCAGATGATGTATTTTCATGGTATCGGAAAGGTTCAGCCCTGGAAAACCTGGGAAATTACGGGAAAGCCATGGAGTGTTATGACAAAGCTCTTGAGATCGATCCGGCAGATGTTCTTATAAATGAGAAAAAAATGAAGCTCCTGGAACTTATTTATAAAAAAGGAACTTTAGAGAACTCTCCTGAAAGCGGCTTTAACTGAGCTTCAGATGTCTGAAAAAAATATTTGATCAGGAACGAGATACCGGGTAAGATCAAAAGAGAATTACAGGATATTGTCAAAAGTAACTGCAGATATCGTCAGGAAAGAACTGCAGGGTATTATTAAAAACAATTGCATATAACATCTAAAAACAATTGCATATAAGTCTAAAAACAATTGTAGATAAAGTAAAAAAAATAATTATAGGACCGATTTCGGCCTTTACTTTTTGCTCTTTTCATCCTCTTTCCGGATATCTTCAACGAGTTCCAGAAGTTTTTCTTTGATTTTTACAATAGCATCCACAGCTTCGCCGCCTACCTCAATCGGAGCCCTTTTTTCCAGGTCTGCCTTCATCAGCTGCGGGTCAAAAGGAATTTCTCCAAGAACCTGAATGCCCAGTTCTTCAAGCCTTCCATTGACTTTTCCGGAACCACCTTTATTAATTACTGCAGCAAGGTGTTTTATCCCTATTTCGGAAGAAAGCTTTTTTATTCTCTCAGCCGTTTCAAGCGATCTTGCCCCTGGCTCTACTACAACAATCATAAGATCCATTCCTCTGGTAGTTCCTCTTCCGAGGTGCTCGATTCCTGCTTCCATATCCAGGATCACCGCACTTTTTTCCTTAAGCATGAGGTGCCTGAGAAGAGCCCTGAGGAAAGCCGAGGCAGGACACATGCACCCGCTTCCTCCGCGGTCCACAGTGCCCATGACGAGCATTCTTACTCCATCAGGCCCGATGACTCCGTATTTGCTAGCAATATCATCAACCTTCGGGTTGTAGATAAAAGCCCCGCCTTCTGTACCCGCCCTTTCCTGAATCAGGTCTTTGAAATCTGTCAGGGGCTTTGGGGGGGTTTCCACCCCAAGTGAAGATGCCAGGTTCATATCCGGGTCTGCATCTATTGCCAGGACCTCGTATCCGTCCCTTGCAAGCAGTCTGGCCAGAGTGCCTGAGAGAGTTGTCTTTCCAACGCCGCCTTTTCCGGTAATTGCTATTTTTATGAGGATTCCCCCTGAACATTGATTCAGATTAACTGCAGTGATTTCCTAAGCACGGATATAACCATCAAACTGTTTATACTTATTCATTTGTCCCTGGCCTCCTTGAGCGACCTGCTAAAGCGAGAAATAAATACTAAAAATGATAGAAGTGGCAGAAGGCGATCAGGATAAAACAATTATTGCGGTATTAGCCGAGAACGGGTGTCGAATTGGTGAGCTGCAAAAATATAGAGTCAAAGAGCGAATAGCTGATTTTGTTAGAGTGAATAGCTGATTTTGTTAGACTCACATTTCCGGGCGGCAAAACAACCCATTTACAACTTTAACAGAATAAGTTTCAACATAAGAATCCAGAATCAATAAGTAAAAGCCAATTGGAATTCTCTTCCAAATGAAGTTTTGTAGTTTGAACCGGTAATATTGGCTGTAAAATTCGCTATGGATTAAGAACAGTTATTTTTTCTTCCACTTGCTTTCCATAGAAATTCGACTTCCGTACTATCCATTCTTCGTGATATTCTGAGCTGAAGGATGGTCCAAATATTCAATACTCAGCTTCAAATATTGAAAAGAGGCTTCTAAAAAGTTTGCTGGGGTTTTTACATGTTTATCTTTTCTAGCCTTTGGTGAAGATTCGAACATATCCTGGAGAACGATTCTAAATAGAAATGCTAAATAAATGATGACATAAGAACAAAATTAGAAAAGGTAGGGAGGGATAAAACCCTCCATAAATAAAAATCTTTTAAAATATAACTGTCAGGCAGCTCAGTCCACTATCCCGCCTGTATTTGCCGAATGGACGGAACGCTGGTACTTGGCAAGATAACCTGTAACTTCCTTTTTCGGAGGTACGAAGACCGCTTTCCTGTGCTTAAGCTCTTCTTCTGAAACCTTCAGATTCAGAACCCTTTCAGGAATATTGATCTCTATCATATCTCCAGCTTTTACGAGAGCAATTGGCCCTCCTTCAATGGCTTCAGGGGAGACATGCCCGATGCAAGGTCCACGGGTGCCTCCGGAAAAGCGCCCATCGGTTATCAGAGCCACAGACTCCAGCAGACCCATGCCTCCAAGTGCAGCTGTAGCTGCAAGCATTTCCCGCATACCTGGGCCGCCTTTAGGACCTTCGTAACGGATAACAAGGATATCTCCGGGCTTCACATCGCCTGCAAGAATGCCCTTCATAGCGTCTTCTTCACAGTCATAAACCCTTGCAGGGCCTGTATGAACATGCATCCTTGGATCAACTGCAGCCTGTTTTACAACCGAACCATCAGGAGCAAGACTGCCTTTCAGGACTGCAATTCCTCCCTGGGCATGAATTGGATTTTCAAGAGTTGCAATAATCTCTTTATTGAGCTTCGGATTAACAATATCCAGTTCTTTCAGGTTTTCCCCAATAGTCTTGCCGTTAACAGTAAGTTGTTCCAGATGGAGTTTAGGGGAAAGTCTCTGCATAATTGCCTGAACTCCACCTGCCCTGTCAAAATGCAGCATGAAATTCGGGCCGCCTGGACGCAGAGAGATCAGATGAGGGGTTGTTCTACTCAATTCGTCAAAGGCTTCAAGAGGAAGTTTTAGCCCGAATTCATGGGCAAGGGCAGGAAGATGGAGAGTAGTGTTCGTGCTCCCTCCAATGGCCATGTCCACCATTATAGCATTCTCAAAAGACTTGAAAGTGACAATCTTTCTGGGAGTCAGGTTCTCTCTGACCATCTCCACAATGCGCTCTCCGGATTCCTTGGCAATACGGGTCTTTTTTGCATCCACTGCATGGGCAGTTGCACAGCCCGGAAGGCTCAGCCCGAGAGCTTCGGTCATGCAGGCCATTGTGTTTGCGGTAAACATTCCTGCACAGGACCCGGCTCCTGAACATGAAAGATTTTCGAGTCTTTTAAGATCGTTGTCTGAGATTTTGCCTGCCCTGTGAGCACCCACCCCTTCAGAGACTGAAATAAAATCTTTGTAATTATCATCAACATATCCAGGGAGCATCGGCCCTCCGGTTACAACGATTGAAGGAATATCAAGCCTGCCTGCTGCCATAAGGTGTCCTGGCACAATCTTGTCACATGTAGGAATAAGGACCATGCCGTCAAACTGATGGGCTTTAACCATCAGTTCAATTGTGTCCTCGATAACTTCTCTGCTGGGGAGGGAATATTTCATACCTTCGTGCCCCATTGCGATTCCATCGCAAACCCCTATAGTATGGAATTCAAAAGGAACTCCCCCGGCATTCCTGATCCCGGCTTTTACAGCCTCCGCAAGTTTATTCAAGTGCATATGACCAGGAATTATATCATTCCAGGAATTGACGACTGCGATGAACGGTTTCTTCATTTCCGAATCTGTGACCCCGGTCGCTTTCAAGAGTGAGCGGTTGGGAGCTCGTTCTGGCCCCTCTTTGATGATATCGCTTCTCATGTTAAATCTCCATAGAATTTCGCGATGGAAGTTAAAAGTTATAATGTATATATGATTTATGCACTTGAGACTAAGTTATAGAGATTAGATACGTTCTCGATAGAGTAGAGCATCCAAATCTTCAGAGCATTTTGTACAGATCTCTCATTTATTAAATTCGAAGATAGGTTTATTAACCACAGATAGTTATTGGAACTGAAAAATCACTTATAAATAATAGCCACCTCTGAGATGATATCAATGGATTCAATGGAAAAAATATTTGGAAAAACCGCACAGATGACAGTCCTTAAGAACCTGATAGAAAACCAGGACGAACCAACCTACCTATCAGGAATAGCTGAAGAAACTGGATTGTCTCACTCCAGCGTATCGAGGGTTATCACCCCTCTTATTTTATCAGGAGTTGTCCGAGAAAAACCATTAGGAAAGCAAATCCGAACTTTCCAGCTCAACACGGAAATTGAAGCGACAAATGTGATAATAGATTTTTACAACAAAATCAATCAAATAATAGATTAAGTCTATAAAAATAGATTAAGTCTATAAGAAGCTAAGAAGCATGGGAAATTGAAATTTCCCAACTTATTTTTTAAAGATTTGCTTGTATTCGGGATAGAAGTTAAAGCCTGACCAAGAGGGAGCAGTAGACTTCTTGACCATAATAAGTTTAATCCATCTACTATAAACAAAGCAACACGTGAGTTACACAACTCTGTATTTGCTGTGAAGCCCGTAGTGTCGAGTCAACAGCAAAATGTCGTATAAAATCGATTGCAATTATTTAGAATCATTAAATCTTTGAGTATTGACGCGACACTAAGCAATCTCACTAGTTACTTTTATCTACCCGCCTTTGGCTAAGATCCTGCGCAGCGGCTACCAATTTTTAGGATACTACATATTGGACAGTTAAAAGTTTAATCTTATTGATTTCTAAGTTCAACCACGTAAGTCCTGTATCCTATGTTTTCCTCCAAACTGTTGGATTCCATAAAAAGTAAATGGTAATGTTTATGAATAAAAACGGATACAGAAAAGAAGGATTAAAACGGATACAGACAAGAAGGATTGATTTAATCATTTTTTATGGTGTTTAATAATGTCTAAAAAAAATTGTATACCGAAATCCCGTAAAGAACACGATCAAATGAAACGCGATAAAATGAATAATCAAGAATCAGTATCGGATAATGAAAGTATAATTGAAAAATGCACGAAACTTATCAGAAGAAACAACTCGAAAAGTTAAGCATCCTAATAATATCAAATATCTAACAGAAATAAGTTCAACTCAATTTTCGATGCTACCTTTTTCTGAATAATGCTAATAGAAAAGTACATAATGCAAAATGAGTGTAAGTAATCCAAGCCCATTCTTTTCCAAGTCCACTCTTTTTCCACACTTCTTTTTTTCTCGACATCGGATTTTTCAAGCCCGAAATAACTTTACTCGTCGAGAATGTAAGTTTTACCCTTAAACTCTCTATAGGTTTTATGCATAGTGTCACCAAGACTACAATTGGCCGGAAAGGGATATAGAAAGGTATTAATTGGAGAAGTATGAGTAATAATATGTGGGTTATATAATTATAGTAAACCCCTTGATAAAACCATGAGGTAATAATAATGTGTAGTGTTGGAGACGCGTTTGATATCGATATGGATGGAAAATTACCGGTTAAAGATTATTCATGCAAGGATTGTGGAACTAAATTCAAAGGTATTGGCAAGAATGTGAAGTGTCCTTCCTGCCAGTCTAAAAATGTAGCAGAATCCAAATAATCAACTGGATTTTATAGATACTTATTTTTAACATGAAAAAATCGACCTCTTCTAAAGACATTTCACTGAAGGAGAGTGAAATGCTTCTCCTGCGCGGCACGGCAGGAACGGTGGCTATTGTGAAAGTAGGTCCGCATGGACAGTTTTTTCTGGAAACTGAAAAAGAAGAGATTGTACTCGGACTGGAACCCCATGACCTAATTGTTGCTTCTGCACTTTCGGTAGATGAGAAAACTGAGAAGGGACTTAAATGCGTTCTCTTCATGATTCGGGAAATCAGGTCACCATTAATAGTTCTTCCAAAGAACCATCCTGCATCACCAAGGCTTCCAATCGTAGTGTCGGTTGGTAAAAAGACTGTTCTAAGCTGCAATATCACACCTGGTACGCACCCGAATCAAGACGTGCTATGCGGTTCAAATGAGTTTGATAGTGTGGAGGTAACAGGAACACCGGAGGGCGTACAAATTCAAAATATGCCACAGTGTGAGGTATTAAGGGTTAACTTTGATATCTGACCAACACATCTCATGCGCCCGAAAATTGCTGCTATTGCCCGTGTCCAGTGAATGCCGTAGAAGTTACGGCGAGGATAATAGAAATTTGCCTATTTTCTGAAAAATATCTGTGACCTTCAGATTTTATCAGTTAATTTTATCAGTTAATTTTATCAGTT
>NZ_JAVKPK010000065.1:0-19296 GCF_031461075.1 Methanosarcina baikalica
TTCTCGGGCAGCAATTTTGAAGAAGTAAATGCTGACGTCCATACCTTAATAGCTCCATTAAATGAAAAATACCCCGTAAATAATTCAGAGAGTACCCTGGAAAAAGGTGTTGTTGTCGAAATGACCGAACTCGGGCAGATAAACACATCTCTTGATGGAAGCCCGGTTTTTTTGATAATCGGAGCTGAGTGGTGCCAGGCGTGCCAGTCCATGAAACCGATCCTTAACGAACTGGCAACAGAATACAGAGGAAAAGCAACGGTTATTTTCATAAATATAAACAAGAACACGCAGCTTGCAACCTACTTCGGAATAGAGTATATTCCGGACTCTTCTGTAATCGTGGGTATTGAGAATGGAAAATACGTTTACATGCAGGAGGATGGAAACGTTACAACAGACCGGCTCCAGGCAAGAATTGTTGGAGTAAGGGATAAAGGAGTGTTTGAAAGAGTCCTGAATTTCGCCCTCCTCCATGAAGAGAAAAACAAATCCGAATAAAAAAGAGCTTTTAGCTGGTAGACCTGACTAAATACCGCCAAATAGTGGAAGTTCTCCACCCCTGAGTTTCAGGCTGAGGTCACAAGTTCGTAAATGGAATAAACTTCGGCTGCTTTTTCATCTGTGACCTCCGCAAAAGATATGGAGGCTTTTAAATAGCAGCAAGAGAGAAAGGCACCAATTGTCTCTTGAAAAAACCTGGATCTCTTTTTCTCCTGAAGGTTTCAGTCAGCTCTGGTTTTAAAAATACAATTTTTCCTTCGCTCTTTCCAGAAAGGTATTTTTCTGACTTATTCTACCCTGTTTCTCTCTAAAAACACTTTTCCATGTTAAGGACCGGTTCCAAACCGCCGATTTAAGTTGCAACAAAAAGCGGGTAATGTCTGTTTAATAAACTGACTCCGTTACAAAATAGTAACACTAATAATACCGTAACTTCATAGAGTAGGCCATACCATATTTTCTCTGTAGATCAATCATGTATATAACAATCTGAAACTGATTAAGTCTGAAACCGATAGTATGTAAATAAAATGTGCAGATAGCAATTGCGAACGTGCAGGTAAAAACTTGAAACTTGCTGTGTTACTACGACCAATAAAAAGGGGCAAGAAGAATGATCACATTAAATGAGGCAGAGGCAGTCGAGATAAGTTTGTCTGCTGTTGAGGAGATAGATGAGAGCAGAGTCTTTCAGGCCCTGGACTCTCTTACAGGAATTGGGGAAGGCTTCCTCTCTGAAAACGAAGAGGCAGATGCTGAGAGAGTTATCCTGTCAATGGAGAACATCGCACAGGCTGCTGCAGAAAGAGAAATGGAGCTTGTTGTCATCAATTCCTCTCTGTTCCTCGGGAAACTTGCAAGGATAGCGGCAGAAAAGGGACTTGAATCCGCTTTGATTAGGGCTTTTATAGCAACAGGAAGATTGGGAAGAGCCGCGGCCGCACATTCCCTTGAGGCCGGCTCAAAGGTCGCTGCTACGACCCTCATGGAGATCTGGAACTCTTCTCCACAAAGGTGGCATCAGGATCAGACTATCGCATTTTCGTTACTCATTAAAGAGATTGGGTCTGCTGCTGCCAGGCATGGTAATGAAGAGATTGTGCTTAATGCAGCAACATGTCTTGGAGAAGTCGGGAAAAAGGTAGCAGCAGAAAGCCTTGAACTTGAAACTGTCAGTACCCTTATTCTGCTTGAGGAAATAGGCAAGCTTGCGGCAGAAAGATACTTCGACAAAGCTCTCAGTTCAACAGCGCTTTCGATAGAAGAGATAGGAAAACTATCTTTAAAGAAAGGACTTCATGAGGCTGCTCTGCAGTGCCAGTGGGCACTTGAGACCTTAAGAGTTCAGGCTGAGGAAAATCTTTTAAATAACTCTTCCATTGTAGCAGAACTGGCTCTGGATGGTTTCAAAGATGCAGGATGTACGGACTCGAAAGAAAATATAGGGAAGTTTCAGGAAATAAAAGATCTTCAGAAAAAAATTCAGTCTACTCTATAAAGTCGGGAAAAGCTACTATATAGCTTTTTCGAATTGATGATATTCTGTTATAATTATAGTTCTATCTGTAATTATACTTGATTCCATCATTATACGTATTTCCATCTTCTCTTTTTACAAAGAATATAGGAAAGTTTGCCAGAGAAGCCTCACTTAAATGATTTCAAAAAAGTTTTACTAACTCTGTGAAGATTTAGACCTCTACTCCAAACCGTAAGTTTTTAATAAATTGTGGAAGTATTTCCTTTAAAGCAAACTATCCTTTGATCGCTGAACTTTTTAATCAGGTCTAAAAAGGTTTAGTAACCTTTTAACCACGTCCAAAAAAGGGAGTAAATATGCTGTAATTCCTATTTAAATATCAAAAACCGTTCATTCAGGTAGGAAGAAGGTAAGGAGTTTAACCCTTCTTCCCACCTTGAGGCTAATTGTTTGGCACTCATGCAGGAAAAATATGCCAAAATTCCGGCATGAGTTTTTTACTCATATGATATATATTATGTATGAAATGTATATAACTCTTTCTATTTACTTTAGACGACGGGCCGTTTTGGACCGTGTTTGCTGCAGTTTCAGGTAAAAATATAAATAAAGTATATTAGCAAAATTCCCCTTTCTTATTTTTAAATTTATTTTTCTTATATTTTAATTTCTTTTTTATAACTGATTGTTCCATCAATATACTTTTTTAAGAGCTTTTTGTTTGATATCCAGGGCTTTAAAATGCTCTTTCTGGAATAAAACCCCTGAAGTTACTGATGTATTTTTAAAATTATAGGAAGACTAATATCAGAGTAAACCTATATAAATAATTAAATTCTCAAAATCCAAGCATTTTTTAAAGGATTTTACTGGAAAGGGGTTTTAATATGTTCTCACTGAACGAACAAAAAGCTATTGAACTTGGAAACGCTGGAGAGCAAGCAATAAGAGAACAGAATGACTATAATGCACTCCAATATGTTGAGTATCTCCGGGAATTCGGGAAAGAGCTGCTCGAGGCAAATCTGGAAACGGATTTAAAAAGAGTCGTAATTTCACTCCGCAACATAGGCAACAAAGCCGTCCAGAAAAAGATGGAGAATGTTGCGGCTACTACTGTAGATGTCCTTAAAGCTCTTGCAGAATCTGCTCTGGAGAAAAAATACTCAAACGCCCTCTGGTCTTTTTCAAAAGCCGTACAGGAAATAGGAAAAGGAACAACCCAATTCCAGATGCTTGAAGCTGCAAAAAATGCGGTAGAAACCCTTGAAATTATAGGATCAGGAGCTGTTGCACAGAAAATGGAAGTTGTAACCCTCTGGACGACCCTGGCACTTGAGGAAATTGATTATCTTGCAAACAGGCAGCAGCTTGAAGATCTTAGCAAAGCAGCGAAAACTGCCAGGGAGAGAATTATACAATCTTCCGAAGCAACAGGTTTCGTAACAAGGGATCAGATAGAAAAATACCCTCAAATTATTGCACAGACTGTAAGCGAAAATGCAGAACTTCAGAACCTTCAGCCTGCAGGCTATGCGGTCAGGCCCAATGAGGAGTTCACAGAAGAGGAATTCTTCGAGGAAGAAGGGGAAACTGAGGAGCCAGAAATTGAGGCTGCAAAAAAGGAAAAATAAGCTTACGGAAAAAAATTCTGGCTGTTTAAACAGCCGTCCGTCTTTTCTTATAATTCCTGGAAACTTCCAGGAAGCTTTCAATTATTTTCAACCCGTTGGGAGTAAGCACTGATTCGGGATGAAACTGCAGGCCATAGATTGGGTATTGCACATGCTCCACTGCCATAATGCTCCCGTCCTCTGCCCTGGCAGTAACCTTTATCCCGGGTGCAGGCTCGCCAATTTCAAGGGAATGATAGCGGCCTGCCTCAAATGGACCTTCAAATGCTGAAAATAATGCGGATTCCGTATGCAGGACCTTCGAACTTTTCCCATGCACCGGTCCTACCTTATTTCTCCTGATCAGCCCTCCGAAAGCCACATTGATTGCCTGGTGTCCAAGACAGACTCCAAGGAGGGGAATTTCCCTGCCCATCTCCCTGATTATTTCCAGGCAATTTCCTATATCCTTTGGGTCAGAAGGGTTTCCGGGCCCGGGAGAAATGACCAGAGCGTCAGGCTTTATCTCTCGGAGGTCTTCTAAGGAAACCGTATTAGGAAGGACTAGAGTATCTTTTTCGAAGTAAGAAATGTAGTCTACCAGATTCCATACAAAAGAATCTTTATTGTTTATGAAAACCACCTTCACCTGAAAATACCTCCTGAACTTATTTCTCCCCTACTTTTTTCTCCTGGCTTCTTCCCTTTAAAATTTTTGTTTTCAGGAATTAGTTTTCCCGGCTTTCCCTTCTCTAAAAGTCCCCTTTCTAAATTTTTCTTCATATATTCAACCCCATAGTTGCTTCAAAACCTTATCTCAAAGCTTCTCCGCCTATAGCCGCAAGCATGGCTGCCATCTTGCGCTCAGTTTCCCGGAATTCATATCCCGGATCAGAATCAGCTACTATTCCTGCCCCGGCCTGCACCGACGCTTTCTTGCCCTGTACAAGTACGGTCCGAATTACGATTGCAAAATCTGCATCCCCGTTCCAGCTGTAATACCCGACCCCTCCACCGTAAATCCCTCTTGGAGAGGCTTCAAGTTCGGAAATAATCTCCATGGCACGGATTTTCGGAGCCCCCGAGAGAGTTCCTGCCGGAAATACCGCCCTGAAAGCATCGAACTGGTCGCACTCAGGCCTAAGAATTCCTGAAACCGTACTTTCTATATGCTGTACATGGGAATACTTCAGGACTTTCATGAACTCGGAAACCTTTACCGAGCCGCTTTCCGCAACCATCCGTACATCATTTCTCCCGAGGTCAACAAGCATTACATGTTCAGCTCTTTCTTTTTCGTCGTGTAGCATATGCGAAGCAAAGGCTTCGTCCTCGGCTTCGGATTTTCCGCGGGGGCAGGTGCCTGCAATCGGATTTATGATAACGGTCCTGTTGTGGACAGTCAGCAGAGTTTCAGGGCTTGCACCGACAATTGCCAGGTCTCCAAACTCAAAGATATACATGTAAGGGCTGGGATTGATTGCCCGAAGCTGCATGTAGAGTTCGAAAGGAGACTGCTCAAGCCTGAACTCGCATTTCCTGGAAAGGACCGCCTGAAAGATATCCCCTGCAAAAATATGCTCTTTTGCCTGTAGTACCGACGCTTCAAACTCCTGTTTCCCAGCACTGCAGCCCGAAACGGATGAGCCTGAGACAGTTGATGTACCTGACACTGCTGTTTCTATCGAATCTCCGGAAAGGGCAGTTTCCTTCAGTATGGAGCAAAGTCTTTCTGCCTCTAAAAAAGCTTCTTCATACACTTTTCCGACATCCGACCCCGAATTTACAAAGGGAGTGATCGCTATGTAAACTTCTTCAGTCAGATGGTCGAACACAAAGGTTTTCGAAACTAACAGGTACTGCAGTTCGGGAACTTCGGACTCAAATCCTTTTTCGACTCCGAGCCAGCTGTCGTAAATAGCGTCATAAGCCGTATAGCCTATAGCCCCGCCAAGGAAAGTCTGCCTGTCAAAGCGTCTGACATTCAGGAGTCCCATCCCATTTGTAGCGGGAAAAGCCAGGCGAAGGGTATCGAAAGCATCTTTCCCATGAGGAATTATATATGTGAACTTTCCGTTTTTCAGCCCTGTATCCTTTTTCTCTGGATTTTCCTTCTCCATGATCTCAGGCCCGCATACCTCCTCCATTTTTGATCGAATTTCTTCAAAGAAGGCGGAAGCTCCCGGATTAAGGAGCTCAAGGGAAATTTTTCGGTCACTTATTTTGAGGACGGCATCAGGATCGTTTCCGACAAAGGAATACCTTGCCCGGCTTGCCTGTTTTTCCACGGATTCCAGCAGATAAGAATAGCCTGAAGTCCCAGACGCCCGCAGAGTGCGGTAAAGCTCAAGGGGAGAACAGGTAGTGGTATCGATTCTTGCAAGGAGCTGGATAAAGCCTGGCCGGTTTATTCCCGAAGCAAGCTCTTTGAATTCTTCTTTTCCAAGGTCAAAGGAAAGCATTTGCACACCTCACTTCTTCAATAAAACTTTTGATTTTCAGGGTATCTTTTTTCCCGCAAGTCTCTACTCCAGAAGCCGTATCCACGGCATAAGGGGATACGGTCCTGATAGCTTCCTGAACATTTTCGGGCGTGAGACCGCCTGCAAGGATTAGAGGAAGCCCTGTTTCCCCGGCAATTCGCCGGCTAAGGGTCCAATCATGTACACAGCCGGTTCCTCCGGGCTTGCCGGACTTTCCGGTATCGAGCAGAATAGAATCTACAACGTTTGCTTCTTCCAGAAGGCTGACCTTTTTGAGAAGGTCGGAAATAAAAGCAGTGTTCTCGGATTTTTTCTCAGATTTTTTTCCTGAAGATTCCCCCTCTGCAGGCAGAGATAGGGTTTTTATGACAGGTATGTCCGTTTTTTCCTTTATAATTTCAAGTTCCAGAAGGGGCATCTTGCAATGAATTTGCACGATATCGGGCCTTATTTTATCAATTAGTTCCAGGGCACTGACAGAGTTCTCAGGCATAATAACGAGTACGGAACTCAGGCTTCTGGGGACTTCAGAGACGAGATAAGCAGCAGTATCCGAATCAAGTTTTCTCGGGCTCTCGACAGGGACTTCCGTAATAAAGCCAACTGCATCAGCTCCATAAAGGGCTGCGAGTTCTATTTCTTCAGGGCTGCGGATCCCGCAGATTTTTGTTCTTGTTTTTAATTTTGCTGGCATGTCCTTTCCCCAGCTGCCGGGTTTAATATGGAAGTTTTGGAAGGTACCAAAATTCCTTTTCCCGGAGAAGTGCCCTTATTATTCTGTTCGTGAAAACCTGAAGTAAAAGTCCTGAACTGATTGAATTTAACCATGACCTTTCCGCTGTCAATGGCATCTTCCGCAATAGGGATTGCCTGCCGAATAGAGCCCACTATTCCGCTCACATAAAGGGCTGCTGCTGCATTCATAACTACAAGGTCCCTTTTTGGGCCTTTCTGACCCTTGAAAATACACAACAGATCCCTGGCATTTTCTTTCGGGGAACCGCCCATGATATCTTCGGGGCTTGCCCTCAGAATTCCCAGGGACTCGGGGGTCAGGGTATAGGTTGAAACCTTTCCGTTTTTTAGCTCTGCAACATAGGTCTCACCTGTGTTTGAAATCTCGTCCATCCCGTCCCCATGCACTACAAGGGCATGTTCGGTTCCAAGTTCCGCAAGGGCAAAAGCTATTGGCTCGCAGAGTCTTTTATCAAAAACCCCTATAACCTGCCCTTTAGCCCCTGCAGGGTTTGTCAGAGGCCCCAGAATATTAAAAACCGTGCGGACCCCGAGTTTTTTTCTGACCCCTGCAACCCTCTTCATAGCAGGGTGGAAAACCGGCGCAAACATAAACCCTATTCCTATCTCTTCTATTGTTTTCCTGACATGTTCTGGCACCAGGTCAACTTTAATTCCCAGGGCTTCAAGCACGTCCGAACTCCCTGACATTGAGGTGACAGCCCTGTTTCCATGCTTGGCTACAGGCACGCCTGCTGCTGCAGTCACGATTGCTGCTGCTGTTGAGACATTGATAGTATTAAGGCCGTCTCCTCCTGTCCCGCAGGTATCCACAAGCCTGAAAGGTGTCCTGGGTCTGATCGTGTTAGCGGCTTTCTTCATTCCCCTTACAAAGCCTGCAATTTCTTCGGGTTTTTCACCTTTTGCTCTCAGGGCAAGCAGAAATGCCCCGATTTCCTCATCGTATGCAGTACTCAGAATCTTGCCTACTGCAGCTTCAGCTTCTTTGGAACTCAGATCCAGGCCTTCTTCCAGCTTTTTAATGTATCTCTGCATTTTCTACTGCCTCCTTTTAGATCCCTATTTTCCCCTGTCTTTTCCCCTTTAACTGGCTTTCAATATGCCGGACTTGAGTTCTCTTGCAAGGGCTTCCAGCTTTTCGTTTACTTCTTTCCCATCTTCGATAATCCTGACAAAAGCCGAGCCGACTATGACAGCATCAGCCCCCGCATTTCGGACTTCTGCAGCCTGTTGTGCCGTTGAGATCCCGAATCCTACTGCCTTCGGAAGCCCTGTTTCCACTCTGGAAAGCAGCTCTTTAGTAGAAGACGAGACATCTTCTCGGGTTCCTGTGACCCCAAGTCTTGAGACAAGGTACAGAAAACCCGAGCTGCTTTCCAGGATCTTCCTCACCCTTTTCCCGGTTGTCGTGGGTGCTACCAGAAATATCAGGTCAAGTCCATGTTTTTCGCAGCTGTTTTTCAGGTCAGCTGCTTCTTCCACAGGGATATCGGGTATGATTAATCCGCTAATCCCGGCGTCTGCAGCCCGTTCTACAAATTTTTCCACTCCGTACCTGAATACAGGGTTGTAATAGGTCATGCACACCAGGGGAACCCCGACTTCAAGGGCTTTAACGAGCTCAAAATAGCGTTGAGTATCCATGCCGACTGCAAGCGCCCGCTGGCCGGCTGCCTGGATCGTAGGGCCGTCTGCCACGGGATCCGAAAACGGGAAACCGAGTTCGATGATATCCGCACCCCCGTCTGCCAGGGCCTTTACAATCTCGCCTGTTGCCTCTGCAGAGGGATCTCCTGCCATTACGTAGCAGATAAGGGCTCCTTCCTTTCTCTCTCTCAGTTCGCCGAATTTCTCTGAGATTTTTTGCCTTTTCATTTCAGATTCCTCCTCTCAGCCTAAGGACTGTTTCCAGGTCTTTATCCCCTCTTCCGGAAAGGTTTACGACCACTACCTCTTCCAGTTCTCCGGCTTCCGATGCTTTCTTCAGGTAGGCAAGGGCGTGGGAAGATTCCAGTGCAGGAATGATTCCTTCAAGCCTGCTTAATTCGTGGAAAGCTTCAAGGGCCTCATTATCCGTAGCATATCGGGCTGTAACCCTGCGGCTCTCGGACAGGTAAGCAAGTTCAGGCCCTACCCCGGAGTAGTCAAGCCCTGCAGAAACGGATTCGGATTCGAGAATCTGCCCGTTTTTATCCTGCAGCACCTTTGTCCTGGCCCCATGCAAGATCCCTTCTTCTCCTGCACAGAGGCAGGCCGAGTGAAGGGCTGCTTTTTCCGTACATTCCAGGGCTTTTCCCCCGGCTTCAACAGCAACAAGTTTGACCTCTTTATCCTCGACAAAGGGGTGAAAAATTCCCATTGCATTGCTCCCGCCGCCAGCACAGGCGATAATTGAATCAGGCATACGCCCTTCTTTTTGCAAAATCTGCCCTTTTACCTCGCGCCCGATAACACTCTGAAAGTCCCTGACTATCACAGGATAGGGATGGGGACCCACAACCGAACCTATGAGGTAATGCGTGTTTTCTATGTTCGTGACCCAGTCCCTGAAAGCCTCATTAATGGCATCCTTTAGGGTTTTTGAGCCGGTTTCCACGGCTTTTACCTCGGTGCCCATGAGCTCCATGCGGTATGCGTTCATCTGCTGGCGCCTGATATCTTTGGCACCCATATACACAACGGTCTCAAACCCGAGATTCGCTCCTGCCATAGCTGTTGCAGTCCCGTGCTGTCCTGCACCGGTTTCGGCAATCAACCTGGTTTTCCCCATGTATTTTGCAAGAAGGGCCTGCCCTATGGCATTGTTTAATTTGTGGGCTCCCCCATGCACAAGATCTTCCCGTTTAAGGTAGATTTTTGATCCGTATTTTTTGCTAAGGTTGCGGGCAAAATAGAGTGGTGTTTCTCTGCCTGCAAAGTCCCTCAGGTAATTGTCAAGTTCTGCAAGGAACTCAGGGTCGTTTTTATACCGTTCGTATCCCTCTTCAAGTTCTTCTAAGGCCGGCATGAGGACTTCGGGTACGTACTGCCCCCCATATTTTCCATACTTTCCTTTTATCTGTTCTGTTCTGCCGGTTTCTGAGCCTTCCTTAGAACCTGCAAGTTCATTTAAGTACGAATCTTTTGTCTGAAGTTCTGAAGTTTTAGTTCCTGTCAATTCAATTACTCCCTTATCTTTTGATGTAACTCTATAGCGTAATTTTTAAAATCGTATCTAGTATCGTGATTTCGGATCCAGTGATTTTCAGGACCTTGATTTGTAATTTTATTTGTGATTTCGGGGTTGAAGCAAAATTTAGTTTTGAAATAAATTTTGAAACAGAGGAGGATTTTTCAACCTCAATTCCAGCAGGCTGAAAGCTCCGAAAAGTCCGGAAAAAGAGTTATTAACGCCAGCAAAGACTCTGGACGAATTCTTTCGTTTTCTCAAAAACAGAATCACTTTCCATAAGTGCAGACCCTATCAGCACGGCA
The DNA here is from genome assembly GCF_031461075.1 of Methanosarcina baikalica. Taxonomy (NCBI): domain Archaea; kingdom Methanobacteriati; phylum Methanobacteriota; class Methanomicrobia; order Methanosarcinales; family Methanosarcinaceae; genus Methanosarcina; species Methanosarcina baikalica. The sequence goes on from NZ_JAVKPK010000065.1 coordinate 10,311, forward strand.
TCCGCCCCTGCCTGGATTACCCTTCTGACATCCCCTGTGCTGTTCATCCCACTCTCACTTATTATAAGATGCCTGGTTCCGTGGTCGAGGTCATATTCTCGGATAAGGGGTGCCAGCTTCTCTGTGGTGCTGAGGTTGATTTTAAGTGTTTCAAAGTCCCTGTTGTTTATCCCTATAACCCTCGCCCCGGTTTCAAGGGCAGAATGAAGTTCTTTTTTGTTGTGAACCTCAACCAGAGGCTCAAATCCATTTTCAATGGCAAGTTCGACAAAAAAGCCAAGTTCTCTCCCGAGGATGCCTGCAATCAGGAGCACAAGGTCGCTTTCTGCTTCTTCAAGCTGCAATCTGTCAATAATGAAGTCTTTCCTGAGAACAGGCAAGCATACGGTTTTTCTGACCGCGTCCAGGTTTTCAAGCGAACCCTGAAACACCCCCGGCTCTGTCAGGACCGAAACTGCAACTGCTCCGGCTTCTTCCATTTCCCATGCAAGCTCTGCAGCCGTTGCAGGTGGAATATCCCTAAAAGTTTTCCCCGGAGATGCGGGTTTGATCTCCGCAATTACAGGCACCAGACCGTCTGCTTTTGCACCTGCCACGGCAGAGAGAAAATCCCTTTTCTCAAACTGCAGCAGGTCTTCAGGGCATTTCTGCGGCTCGAAAGCCCGGATGCGAGTTTTTGTTGTGTTGAGGATATGAAGGAGTGTATCGTGCATTAACCATCACTGACGTATAGTTTTGTACAACAAAGTCTAATATAGTACTTTGTATAAATAGGTTTTGGATGAGGAGGATGGGCAGGGATTAAAAAATCTTACTTTCAAGAAAGGCAACTCCAGGATGCACAATTCAGCTTATTCCGGATAAGAACAGCGTCTTTTTTCTGTTCTTTCCCCACAGTGAGCTGCTCTCCCAGGCCTGCAAGCGAAAGTAATGAAACAGCTACTTGACGATTGTTGTCGTAAAAGAAGGTAAATGGATTTTAAAAGAGATTTTAGAAAAAAACCTATGCATCAACTATTACACAAAAAAGAGAAGAAGAAAAATATCATTAATTGATTTTAACTATTATTTTTTCGTCCATTTTTACCCGGTTGATGTTTTGAATCACTCGAATGTCAGTAGATCTCTCAAAGTCCATTTTGACTCAGTAATTCCTGCTTTTCTTCCAGGTATATTTTTACACTTAAGGCCTTTTTCATCTTTGTATGTTAATCCTCCATGTTCTCTACAGAAATTAAAAGGCGTGCATAGGGAATCATTCTACTTAAACACTTTATTTCTTCAAGAATCCTATCGTCTTCCTTGAAACTCTATTATTCTTCTGCCTGAATGCTAAGTCTTGCCTGGAGTAAACTTGTTGGGATCTCACTTTTCGATATTTTTTCCAAATATAATCTTCTTGACGATCTTCTGTAACTTTCCCCTCTTTCTTTTTTGATTACATTAGCGTATCTCAAGTCATAAAAAAACACATTTTGGTTTCTCTGGTTTTCCCCTCTTCCCTGTTTTTGGTAGATCCAGATCTTTCATGAAATTTTCTTTACCTTATCACATTGCTTTGCATCACGACTTAACCATCTACTTACGGTAGCTGGCTCTATCCCCAATACATCGGCAATAGCTTTTTCACTCATTCCCGTAATGGCCATTTTCAGAGCTGAATCAATAATAGATTCTTCTTTGCGAAGATCATAATAGAAAGTGCCTGTATGGTCACAGAAAACTTTTCCACAGTGGCGGCAAATGTATTTTCGAGTTTTTTCTCCACGGCTTATGGAAGTTCCATTTCCTACAACATTGCCCTGGTCAGTAACACCATAAAAATCACAATCCTTATTTGGACAAGCAATGCTATTGAATTGTGGTTTAGGACCTCGTTTCCCCATAGAGATTATTATCCCGCTACTATTATATATTATCAACTGAATTAAAATGGACTGCCAAAATCAGGTAAAAGATAAAATTATTTTATAGTTACTCATATTTTTGAGGGTCCTAAGTGGTATGAATAGCCTTTGATAAAATGGTATGAATAGCCTTTGATAATATACTTAAAAAATTATTTTCCATAACTTTAGTTAATTATTGCTTTTATTTTGAAGCAACAAAATTTTATTTAAGTTCTGCTGAATTATAAATGCGAAAATTGAATCCCTGAAGAGCTTATTAAATACAGACAAAAACATTTACATCTTGAAATACAGAGTGAAAAACATTTACATCTTGAAATACAGAATGAACAACATTTACATCTTGAAATACAGAATGAACAACATTTACAGATAAATAGGAAATAGTAGCTCATGAATGTAGTATCATTGTCGAAGTATAGATTGTATGTTCCTGAAATAAAGTCTATTTTGTTGATGTTCTTCAGCACACGAATAATTTTGAGTATAATCGGAGTGCTTTCTCGTAAAATCGTGCAATCTCATACAAGCCCATCCTCTTTGAGCGGGAATATCTGGCTGGATATCTGGGGAGTTTGGGATACAGGCTGGTATCTGGATATTTCTCAACATGGTTATACTTCTGGGGCTCTGGACCAACTGAGCATACATCAGACAAATATTGCGTTTTTTCCTCTGTATCCCTTACTTATGAGATTTCTGGGATCAATTGTAGGGAATCATTATATTGCTGGCTTAATAATATCAAATTTTTGTTTAATAGTTTCCTGTTTTTATTTATACAGATTGGTAAGGCTTGATTCCGATGAGGCCAGCGCTCTTAAATCGGTAAAATATCTGCTTCTTTTTCCGGTTTCGTTCATCTTTTCAGGCGTTTTCACCGAATCACTGTACCTTGCCCTTACTTTGATGTGCTTCTACTATGCCAGGACATATAAATGGCAGCTGGTTGGAATAACAGGGTTCTTTTTATCTTTAACAAGGTCTGTTGGTGTTCTCGTTGTTTTGCCTTTACTTTATGAAGGTTTCATGCAGTTGCTAAAAGAAAACGAAGATTTAAAGAGTTTTAAAAACTCCAGGGACAAGATACTGCCTTTATTTTATCTCTCATTAATTCCTCTTGGAATAATTTCTTTCATGATCTTTAACTACTACCTAACTGGAGACTTTATGGCTTTTGCACATGCTCAGGTAATGTGGCAAAGGCATACTGCAAACCCTCTACTGGTTCTCATCAATGGTTACCACGGAAATCTTTACACAGCCTTTGAGGCAGCTTTTGCCACTATTTTTATTTATATATTTATATTATTTTACAGAAATATCAGGTTTTCTTACTGGTTATTTGGTATGTATTCTATTTTTGTTCCACTTTCTACCGGAATCCAGTCTATGCCCCGATTTATTCTTGTGATTTTCCCTATTTACATTCTTTTTGCTAACATTACTAAAAACCGTATTTCAGAAGATCTTGTTACGATATCTTTCGCTCTTCTGCAGGGTTTTTTGATGGTATTCTGGACTAACAGTTTTTATCTGGTGGTATGAGTAGGAGGGTGTGAGAATTTTTAAAGGGGGTTTGCAGTTAATATGAATTCTATATCAGGTGTAATTTATAGTTTGGAGTCAAAATGCACGCTCAGTATGAAATAACAGTAATTATCCCTACCTTTAATGAAGAGGTCAATATTGCCAACATAATCGAGGCTGTGAATTCGATTCTTTCGGCAAATAATATTTGTGGGGAAATTCTTGTTATTGATGACGAATCTCGCGATAAGACTATCAGAATTGTCCAGGATCTCACATTGAAGTTTAATAATCTGAAGATTATTGTCAGGCATGCCGACCACGGACTTTCTCAATCCGCAGTAGAGGGTTTCAAGCAGGCAAATTCGGATATTTTTCTGGTAATCGATGCCGATTTTTCCCATCCCCCAGTGTTAATTCCTCGTTTTTATGATGAAATAAAAAAAGGAGCCGATATTGTCATAGGAAGCCGGTATACCAGGGGGGGAGGAGTTAAGCAGTGGCCCCTTAAGCGCCGGGTTCTGTCTCTTGGAGCAACAGGTATGGGAAGGATACTATTCCCTGGGATTACAGACCCTGTAAGCGGATTTTTTGCTCTTAGAAAAGAAGTGATTTCCGGAGCTCAACTTCATCCCAGAGGTTATAAGATCCTTATGGAAGTTCTTGGCAAGGGACGATGGAAATCCGTTTTCGAGATTCCGTTTACGTTTACGGACAGACAGCATGGAGAGAGCAAGCTTACCTCTTGCATCATAAGCGATTATGTGAAACAGATTTTAATTATCACTGAATATTCTCTTACTTCCCGCAATAACCAGGTCTGGAACGAATGGAAAAAAATCATAAAGTTCGGTTTTGTCGGACTGTCCGGAGTGCTCGTGAATATAGGTTTTCTGTATTTGTTTACTGAATATATGGGCCTTTATTATATCATAGCCAGCATAGTAGCAATCGAAATATCCATTTTGAGTAATTTTCTCCTGAATGATTGCTGGACATTTAAGCTAAAGGATGAAGTGGATTCTTATACACAGAACCGATTTCAGAGGTTCTTTTCTTTCCAATGTGTCTCAATTATTGGGCTTATAATTAATATAGGAATATTATACTTTTTAACAGATTTTTTTGGAATTTATTATCTTGTTTCGAACCTCATCGGAATATTCATTGTTTTTTTCTGGAACTATCTAATAAACAGGCACGTTACATGGAAACTAAGAACTTACGGATAAAAAAGTAAAAGGATATGCCGTACGAAAACAATGTCAGAACTCTTTCATTAATCACAGGCATCACCGCAGGCGTGCTGGCTGTTGTGGAAAATAATTTCGGCTGAAGCCTTGAACTCTTCAAATACCCCTGATATATCTGCTTCAGCTTTATGGTTATTTCGAGTCCAAAACCAAGAATTGAAACCGACCCCCTTGGGAATATTCCGGAGACTTTGGATAATTCGCGGGCAAGATGCACTAAAACAGAGCTGAAAAACTATTTTGAATTTCTTTTCTAGCGACTCGGACAAAAATCAGGCCTAAAGAGATTAAAATTTTATATGATTTTTGTCTGTTATTGATTTAAATATTATGAGGATTATAAAAATAGAAAGTAATAAATACGTGAAAGAAACAACTTCAAAACAAAACCCTATGCACGAAGTTGTAAAAGTAAATCACGTAACTATTTAATATATTTAAATCATGTGATCCACCATGCCCAGAAAATACATCAACAAAACAACCCACTTCATCCTCCACGATGACGGCACATTCGACGTTTATATTAATAAGAAATTCAAAGATTGTGGACTCTATGAGGAAACCCTGGACACAGTAAAATTAGATTATTTTAAACATTCTTCCATATTTATAAAAGACGAAGGATGCTTAATTTCTGAGAACTGCAGAATTTGGTTAGAGGACAGAATGATTAGTGTTCCTGGTGGTATTCTTAATAATGGAGTGTTCATACCTAATAGTGAGAGTGGGAGTACTATCTAAAATATATTGAAATTTATATATATAGAAATGTGTGAAGCTGCAAAAAAAGAAATGATTTTATAGAGGGCTCTTATTGAAAAGAGAATAAACATGACTGAAAGTTAAAAATCAGGTTTTAGAGAGATTTAAACTTTTTTACAGCTCTAATTATATCTTTTATTAGATTAAGTGAATCCATTTTTTGAATTTTTTGATCGAATGGAAAAATAGTTTTCTGTAATCGCACATGCTTTTTTTAAGTCAGAACATATATTCGGCCAAAAACCGAATTCTGGAAGTTACCCAGTTTTCCTTAGGAATCACGCTTTTTCATAATATTATAAACTAATTTATAGATAAATGATGTCAATAACAACATTACAAAATACTGTTTTGAATTATTCTATAAGAATTTTCATTTTTTCTTCTCGACATGAAAAGCGGAAATCGCAATATATCGGAAGAGTGTAAAATTTGCATAAAATTATAGACTTGCTGCTCACCCCTACTCTCTGAAGAATTTCATTCAAATGAACACATTTATTCACTATCATAAAAATAATATCAATATCGGGCAGGTAAAAATACAAAAGTTTATAACTTGCTGTTCCTCATATAATATGCAGCTATATATCGACCAGTAAATTTTGTTAACCAAAACAAAAACAGATAAATTTTGAATATTATACAGTTCAAGCAAAAAACAATTTGTCTGATATTGATTGTTTGATTCGAAATTACTTAAGAATTAGCTGAATATCAGGGAAAACGACCCTGTTAAGAAGTACCTTCCATGAAAACAAGGATTGAAACTCATTAAGCCAGTTACTCAGATCAGTTGCACAACCATTCGCAAGCAAGATCCACGAAAACAAGGATTGAAACCGGGTTAAGCTCCCTGTACAAGTTTTTGGTACATGGATCGAGAAGTAGCTTCCACGAAAACAAGGATTGAAACAACGAAAGAACTGTTGAACTTGATTACATAGGTACAATTAAATTCGCGAGCAAGATCCACTAAAACAAGGATTGAAACGAAATTGGTCTTCCATTGGTGACATCGTATACGAATATTCGCGAGCAAGATCCACGAAAACAAGGATTGAAACCACATCGTCCAGCTCCTCTATATTGAGATAACTAAATTCGCGAGCAAGATCCACTAAAACAAGGATTGAAACAACACTCCTTACATCTCATCAATCTAGGATGATATCATTCGCGAGCAAGATCCACTAAAACAAGGATTGAAACTCAGGGTCTTCATCAGTACCGTACAGAGCATCGTAGATTCATGAGCAAGATCCACTAAAACAAGGATTGAAACATTGCTAAATCAACACCAACTGTATTATCAGATGATTATTCATGAGCAAGATCCACTAAAACAAGGATTGAAACAACGGATTGAATGTGTGCCCTTCTCCAGTTCCAAGACATTCATGAGCAAGATCCACTAAAACAAGGATTGAAACCTTGTAAACACATTTCCAGATTTATGGATATGCCTGTATTCGAGATCAAGATCCACTAAAACAAGGATTGAAACGCGAGAAGATCTGCGATATTCTCTCTAGCGGATATTAATTCGCGAGTAAGATCCACTAAAACAAGGATTGAAACTGTATGGAGTATCAAATTATGTTTGCGGTATAAAAATTCGCGAGCAAGATCCACTAAAACAAGGATTGAAACTCCAGGGATATTGAAGCATGAGGAGTGGCAGCATCAATTTGCGAGCAAGATCCACTAAAACAAGGATTGAAACGCTTGGTGCTTAATAGCAAGTTTAAGTTTAGCTAAGATTCGCGAGCAAGATCCACTAAAACAAGGATTGAAACAACATACTTTAGTTCGTATTCTTCCGAATTTGCAGGATATTCGCGAGCAAGATCCACGAAAACAAGGATTGAAACATTCCCTCCAAAAATCGCATAAAACATATGTCTAATTATTCGTGAGCAAGATCCACTAAAACAAGGATTGAAACTAATATCCAAAGTCTTTTACTCTGTTGCACTTCAGTATTGTCTCAAGATTCGAGATCAAGATCCACTAAAACAAGGATTGAAACTCATTGCTTAGCCCTCCCTGCAGTCGTTACAAAGTATTCGAGATCAAGATCCACTAAAACAAGGATTGAAACTTCAGTATTGAGTTAAATTTTTATTTAATTACTATTTTTTATTTAATTTTTATTTTTACACAAGGATGTGTTTTTATATTTATTCTTCAGTGAAACTTCTCACAAAATTGAATAAATTTAGGAACTTTTATATCTAAGTGAACATTTTTAATAAATAAATTATTTTGAAGGAGCATTTTAGATAATGAATGACGATGAACTTCAACTCATATTCTTGCTCCATGATCTTGGCATATTTTTTAAGAGAACAGGCTTACCCCACTCGCAAAAATTCAGTAATTCTACTGAAAGTGAAACTGGTAAGGGAAGTTTACACTCCAGATGGAGTGCTTCATTAGCTGAAAAACTTGGTCTGAGTCAGGATATTCAGAATGTAATATTATATGACCATAAATGTGAAGCTTTGGAGGGGGAAAATGCAAGAATAGCAAATGTGCTCAGTAAAGCATCAGAATTTTTTACCGAAGAAGACGAACTTGGGCCAGTAAATCTTTTGTCTGTGTTTTCCGAAGTAAAGTTAAAGGAGAGCACTCATCCAGATAAATGCTATCTTCCTATCCTAAAATTGGATTTAGGATTTAAAAAGCCGATAAGATATGGGGAAGTTTCAAATAAAGAAGCCTACCGGAAGTTATGGGAAGACTTTGCATCGGAACTGAGAAATCTCGGGAAGGACATCTGCCCTGAAAATTTGTATCAATTAATAAAGAAATATACCACTTTTTTGCCCTCAAATTCGAGAGATATCTCTCTCTTTGATCACATTAAAATTAAAACAGCTATAGCAACCTGCCTTTACAGATTTATGCAGGATGAGAGTTTAGCCTCAATCCAACCTGTCGAAAAACCTTTTCTTTTGATTTCAGGTGGAATTTCAGGAATTCAGCGTTTTATATATAGAGTTTCATCTCCTGCAGAAGCACAGGTAGGTATGGCAAAGAGACTCAGAGGGCGTTCTTTTTTCCTGAACTTATTGAATGATGCTGTTGTGACTTCAATACGCAACAAACTGAACCTTCCTGAAGCCAATTTGTTATGGTGTGGGGGAGGAAATTTCCTTATTATTGCAACAAATACTGATAAAACTAAAGAAGAGATTGAAAAGTTCCAAAAAGAGGTAAACAAATCTCTTATGCAGATGTTCAATGCTGAGCTGTTCTTAAATTTTACCTGGGAACAGGCAGGAGTGAATGAATTAAAAGATTTTTCCAGATTGAATGAAAAACTTAACCAAAAGATGGATGAGAACAAAAAGCAAAAGTTTGTTGAAAACCTCGAAGACCTGTTTGCGGAAGACGATAAAACTACTCGTAAAACCTGCTCTGTATGCGCTAGTCCGATAAAAGAAGAAGAAATCCTCTGCGAAGACTGCAATAAACATACAGAAATTGGAAGAAAGATTGCACATGCTAAATACTACATAA
>NZ_JAVKPK010000066.1:0-18987 GCF_031461075.1 Methanosarcina baikalica
TAAAACGAGAAAAATGAGAAAAACCCCACAGATACAAGAATATCTCCCACAATAACAATAAAGAGCGGAACATTCGACCACCCGAAACGATGGTCAAGTGCCGGAAGGGCAATAATGGCAAAAAAACATATGGCAGCAAACAGTTGTATGATCTTCTGAGTCTTCTCTTTCTCAGCTTCAGGTCCCGCCTTAACCCTGCGTTCCAAAAGTTTCGGGTTTTTTTCCACAGATAAATAGTAATCATCGCTGTTGATACAACAAAAAGAATCAAATAAACCCATGCTTGCCAGAAATTAAATGACCGGGTAGGGGCAAAAAGGAATAGCCCCAACATGACAATAAGCTGAATGAAGCCAAACAGAGTTTTTATTTTTAGATGGTAACTGCTTTTATCAATAGCATTCATTTTATTAATTCCGTTACTTAAAAGTAAAACGCTTTTGCGATTTTTGCCATTTAAACTCCTGGCTTATTAACGATACCTCAAGCCATTTTGCAATTATGCTCTCTGACATTTATTTTTCGGAACTGCTGTCTGCACTGAATTTAATTTCAGGACAAAAAGTTCTACATTCTAAAGCCCGGCGAGTATATTTCTCGAATCGATCTCATATTTCCGTTACACTTTCGCTGAGTCTTTCAACGTTTTATTATGTAGAGCCTGATGATATACAGGCTTACAATCAAGACAATGAAGTTATAAACAGCCCTGAAAATAGGGGTATACTGGTACTCGAACCATATTTCGATTATCCGCTCTATGGAAAAATAGAGCTGGAAAGTAGCCACAAGCGATAGCAGCATGGCAATGAGGAAAACTCCTTTTTTAAAGTTCTCCCCCATATCGGACAGTTTTTCCCCTTTTGTTTCTGGTCTCATATCAGCTGCTTCACTCACCCAAACCGCCTCCTGAAAACTGTTGCCGAACAGAGCAGGACTACAGACAATAACACGCTGAACCCTGGTGTTGCACTTTCTCCTTTTGTAGCTCCCTCTTCCGGGACCATTCCATCATCCTCAACGTTTTCGAATTCGCTTGTCTGGATCTCCCGAGCTTCAGTAGTATTTCTGTCTTTAATTTCAATTATGGGGCTGAGCTGGATATAACCCTGCCCGCGCTTGACTACTGTATCATTGTTCCAGATCAGAACTTCGACAATGTAATTGTACTGGTCGGGCATTGTCAGGTTAACGCTCCGGATAACTGTTGTCTCGGGCCTGATTTCTCCTGTCCGGGCCCAGACTTTATCCGCAAGGAGTCCCGCATCCATTTCCCTAACTTTGACAAGCATGCTGAAGTCCTTGCTGGTTTCCCTGCCTTCATTTGTCAAATATATATCGTTTTCAACAAGCACCCTGCCGTTTTCGACTTCTTTTACTCTGAAGTCCATTTCGGAAATCTCAAGCCCTATATCCTGTACATCGGCAGGCAGAGCAGCCAGATTATAGATTTTGATTTCCCCATTACTTTTCTGGGCACTTTCCTCAAACAGGATAGAACGGAGATCATATCCCCCGGTTTTCGGGAGGCTCAGGGTCTGACTTACTAATTTTGTCTCTCCTTCTTTCAGCACCCCCAGTTTTATCTCTTCCTGTACTTCAAGCAGCCCGCTTTCCCTGCTATACGCTTTAAGGAGAAGAGACGTATTTTTTGCTGTGTTTCCTGCGTTTTTTTCAATGTATGTTGTGACATTGAGATCCACGAAAGCAGTTCCTATACGGTCTGCCGAGATATCCATATCTCGGATATTGTAGTAGCTCTCTTCTTCAAAACTCCGGACGCAGCCGCTTCCGAAAGCAAAGGAAATAATAAAAAACATTAAAAATAAGATTTGAACTGGCTTAATTCCCAGTTTTTTCAAGATTCGTCCTCCTCTTTGACAATAATATCTGAAAGTATATGTTCTTTGCCTTCATGGACGCATCTTTCTTTCCTTGGAGAATTATTGGGTGAAAATTATTAATATGAACACATCGATATTCAGATAGGGAGTAAAATGAGGTGGTCAGCGCATGAAGAGCAAACTTTATAGAAAGATCCTCATCGCGACCTGTGGCTCTGAAAATGCCAGAAAAACAAACAGCCTGTGAAAGGATGAAAATCCGGAATTTAGGGAGAATAAATCCAGAATATGAGGGGTAATTATGGAAGGATGCATTGATACTGAATCTAAACTGCAGAGACGAATATTGATCGCTACCGACGGCTCAGAGACAGCAAACGAAGCAGCGGCTTTCGGGATGGAAATGGTTGGGTGTTGTGGGGCAAAAATATATGCCATATATGTTATTGATACAACACCTTATCGCTCAGTTTCGCTGGATAAGATATGGTCAAAAGAGACACTTGACGAATTTGAGAGAGCAGGGCATGAAGCAACTTCTTATGTAGAGAAAATTGGAAAAGCTGCTGGAGTGGAGGTTGAATCCAGGGTGCTTAGGGGACATCCGGTTGAAAAGATTATAAATTTTGCAGAAGATAATGATATCGATATGATCATAATAGGGTCGCTTGGAAAAGGCGGATATGAGCGTTTTGTGCTTGGAAGCGTATCTGAAAAAGTTGTAAGCCACGCAAAAGTCCCGGTTCTGGTTGTCCGAGAGCGGCATAAAAGTGAGAAAAAGTTGATACAGGCATAATTATTCCTGAATCGATAAATGAAACAATCTGATTCTGTTTAGAGTCAGGTCGTTGAATTAAAGCATTAGCTTAAAATGGATTAAATAAAGAGGATAGAGAGATTCTTACAAAAAAATCCTGTCCTCAACCGATGGTTCTGAAAATTCAAAAATCATAACTTGCCTGGAGCTTGAAATTGCAAAAAGTACCGGAGATGTGGTCTATTCCATCAATATTGTCTGCATCTCCTGTTGTTCTCCTATTATACCTAAGTTACTAACTGATGGTGTTTTTATGTTCTTGTAACCTATATTCGGATATATTTATTAAAAATGTTCTTTGGATAAATGGTGCATACTTAATTTGCTGTAAAATTTACACTATACCCTTCTTCTTTTTTGATTACTGTTTTATTCCTGTCCCAAATTTGACATACTTCCATAATTAACACAGTATGTTATTACAAAAACACATCATATCGACACAATTTATTTAGAAAAAAATGAAAAATATCAAAAATCAAAGAGCACAAGATAGAACTTTGAATTGGATGAAGAAAACAGAAGCTTGAAACCCATTTATACATTACAAAATGTATTCTTCTGCCAAATTCGGGTCAAAAAGTGTTTTTTTCTCTTACAAACCCTTATTATGCATGCTCTTATTATTTTTTGCAGCGAGCCTGCTCTATTAATAAGACAGCTCCATAGAACTGTTTTATGTAATCTATAATGCAATTTTTTCATATAACTTTTGTAACTATTCCCGTCTTGAAGATAATTGTGACACTCTTCACAATGTTCTTTTCTTACAGGCATTTTAAGTCCATTAAGTGACATTCAAGCAATTTTACATCTTAAACTACCTTTAAATAGAAATCGGACTTACATTTCAACGTGTTTTTAATTAATATCCTTGTATTTGTGGGCGGGCTCGCGTTACTCGTAAAAGGGGCAGACCTCTTTGTAGTGACCTCATCTTTGATTGCAAAAAGGTTTGGAGTATCCGAATTCATAATAGGATTGTCTCTTGTATCCGTGGGCACGTCAGTGCCTGAGCTGGCATCTGCTCTTACCGCATCTTTCCAGCAAGCAAGTGGAATAATCATAGGCAACATACTTGGATCGAACATTGCCAACATCGGGCTGATTGCAAGTACTGCTGCCCTCCTATCCCAGGTCAAGACCGACGAGATGATGTTGAGAAGAGATGGCTATATAATGTTATTTTCCTCATTTCTCCTTTTTCTCTTTATCCTTGATTTCAAAATCTCGAGGCTAGAAGCCTTTATTTTTCTGTTATTGTATTTTGCCTATCTTCTATTCCTGCTTGAGAAAGTAAGAAAGCACGAAGAAGAAATGTACTTTAAAGATTTTCTGAGCTATTTTTTTAGATTCGAATATCTCTTCAATTTAAAAGCAAGGATTGAAACGGGAATCCTGGAGAGCAGAGGAGCAAATGAAGTACCTGAAGTTGTAAAAACAAGCAGTGAAGAAACCGGGGAAAAGATTGAAAAGGAAATTAGAACAGAGTCGAAAAATGAAGAAATTTATATGGATATTGAAGCAGAAAACTTTTACAAAAGTAGCCTTCTAATTGAATTTTTCAAACTGATTGCGAGTGGAGTTGCAATCATCTTTGGGGCAAAGTATTTTGTTGAAGAGGCAATCTTCTTTGCCTTGTTTCTAGAAGTTCCGGAAACCCTTATAGGAATAAGTCTTGTTGCAATCGGGACTTCAATTCCAGAACTTATAGTAACCGTCTCGGCGGCCCGAAGCGGCTATTCAAGCATTGCTCTTGGAAACGTTATAGGATCAAACATTACTAACATACTTTTGATTCTGGGCTGCTCAGGACTTGTCAATCCTCTTATTATAACCGGGCTCAGTATATATTTCATAGCACCCTTCATGCTGATTATAAGTGCCCTGTTCCTCCTTTTTATCCGAACAGGCTGGAGGATAAAGAGGTTCGAAGGATTGATCCTTTTCCTGCTCTATTCAGGATTCCTAATTACGATCTTTCGCCTTGGATAAAACAGTGCCCTGATAAAACAGATTTTCCCAAAGTTTTCCTTCCTTCCCCAAACCTGAGATTACAGGGTTTTTCAGGAAAGAGTAACCTGCCTCTAAAGGCGTCTTAACTGCAGATCTCAGATATTTTCCAGGAGATATCGTCCCTCCAATTAAAAACAACATTTTGAAGTGTATGTTCTTTTGCTTCCGAAGACGTTTCGACCTGTCGTTGAGAACCATTGGATGAAAATTATTAATATGAATACATAGATATTCAGATAGGGGATAAAATTCGAGGAATCAGGGTATAGAGGGTAAGCCCTTTAGAAAAATTTTAATTGCAACTGATGGTTCTGAAAGCTCCAAATTTGCAGTAGATGCCGGAATTGAACTCGCTCGTCTCAGCTGGGCGAAAATCCAGGCAGTCTATGTTATTGATATTTTTGCTTATTCTTCGATGCCACAGGATCCCGGATGGGAAGAGGCGATGTACGCCCAGCTCAGGGAACCGGGTAGAGAAGCCTTCTCGTATGTTGAAACCGCGGCTAAAGATGCAGGGGTAGAGGTTGAAACCCTGATTCTTGAAGGGACCCTGCAGAAGAAATTCTCAATTTTGCAGAAAAAAGGATATTGATATGATTGTTGTAGGCTCGCTCGGGAAAACAGATATCGAACGTTTTCTTCTTGGAAGCGTATCCGAAAACATTATCAGGCACGCAAAAGTTCCGGTCCTTGTCGTACGTGCAAGGAACCCGTGAAAAGGATGGAAATCCAGAATATGGGATAATAAACTCAGAATATGAAGGGTAAGTATGGAAGAGAGTAACGAAAAATTTAAACCGCAAAGAAAAATTCTGATCGCTACAGACGGCTCAAAAGCTGCTGAAAATGCAGCGGATTTCGGGATAGAAATAGCGGGGTTGAGTAGGGCAAAGGTCTATGCAGTATATGTCATCGATATAACTCCTTTTGACTCAATTCTGATGGATGAAGCGTGGACAAAAGATATGTACGAGCAATTTGAAAAAACTGGTCGTGAAGCAACATCCTATGTTGAGAAAAATGCAAGAGCTGCCGGAATGGAAGCTGAATCCATACTGCTTAAAGGAAATTCGGCTAAAGAAATTTTGAATTTTGCAGAGAAGCAGAAAGTTGACATAATTGTCGTAGGCTCTCTTGGAAAAAGCGGAGTTCAAAGATTCTTGCTTGGAAACGTATCCGAAAAAATCTTAAGGAATTCAAAAATCCCGGTACTTGTCGTACGCGAGATTTTTAAATTTCCCAAGTTCGTCAGCCGTAGTCAAAGGAATGCAAAAGTTTAGGCCAATGTCTTAAGCGGAAAGGGGAAATGAAAAACCGGAATCCGAAATAAAGAGAGCTGCAATTAAGACTGGAAAATAAAAAAGAGAGACGTGAAGCCGTTGCGAAAATAGAGGAATCGGGAAGAGAAGCTAACATTCCGGTAAACACTGTTCTGCTACAGGGACACCCTGCCCCTGAAAAAAGAATAGCGGAACACAGTTATCAGGTGGAAAATTCAACAAAATAAGGGTGAGATTAATGTTGAACGAAAAGGTGGAAGAAGCATTAAATGAACAGATAAACAGAGAGATGTACTCGTCCTATCTCTATCTTGCCATGTCGGCATATAGCTTATCAGTAGGGCTTCCAGGCTTTGCTCACTGGTTTAGAGTCCAAGTAGAAGAAGAAAATATCCATGCAATGAAGCTCTTTGACTACATAAATAATCAGGACGGGAGAGTGAGATTAAAGGAAATTAAAGAGCCTCCGATGGAATTTGGAACGCCGATGAAGATGTTCCAGCAGACCCTGAAGCATGAACAATTCATCACCCGCTCAATTTATGAGTTGGTGGGCCTTTCCCTTGTGGAAAAGGACGAGAAAACAGCTTATTTCCTCCAGTGGTACGTTGAAGAGCAGGTCGAAGAGGAAGAAAATGACAAAGAAATTATTGCCAAACTTAAAGGGTTCGAGGAAAACAAAAATACCCTGGCAGAAATTGATGCAGAACTGGCAAAGAGACTTCCTCCTAAATAACTTGTCCGTGAAAAAGTGAAGCCCTTCAGTGTCGAGAATTTGCTGTAAATTAAAGCATCAACTTTCTGAAAAACAATTACCGAAGATGAAAAACCTTTCAGGAAGGTATCAGTCAGGTTTTAATATATGGAATATGAAAAGCACAGTGAAATGTTAAGCGACCAGGAACTCGATATCGTGAAAAAAGGCTTTGAATGGATCTCTACCCAACAAATTCAATCCGTAAAAGAACTTTCAAGTACATTATCGGCACATGCCCTTTGGAGACTTCCGAATCCATACATAACTCGACTGATTCTAAAACAGGAAAAAGATGGTTCCTGGAACTCATCAATCAGGGATACTGCCAGGGCCTGCTCAGCCCTTTCAACTGAAGGAATTGTATTCATGGAA
The DNA here is from genome assembly GCF_031461075.1 of Methanosarcina baikalica. Lineage (NCBI taxonomy): Archaea > Methanobacteriati > Methanobacteriota > Methanomicrobia > Methanosarcinales > Methanosarcinaceae > Methanosarcina > Methanosarcina baikalica. The sequence continues at coordinate 7,087 of NZ_JAVKPK010000066.1, forward strand.
TCAGAACGATGGCTGCTTGCCAGAAAAAACAAAAATTCCTGGAACGAGGACATTTACGATACAGCATATGCCGTGGGAGCTCTTGCAGATATGGGGACTCAGGAAAGAGGCGGATGCAAATGGTTATATGAAAATTATTGCCCTGCCTGGGAGCAGGTTGGTACCACATCTCTTATCATTATGGCTCTTAAAAAACAGGAAAATCTGGCAGGAAGCAAAGATTTCGAGTCCTTTATCCGGGGAAAAGCCCAATGGATCCTTTCAAAAAAAGGGCAGGACGGAGGCTGGGAACACATTTCCACAAGCAACCTGGCAATACAGGCTCTTATTCTTGCAGGCTTTAAAGAGGAGATTGAAGATTCAGTCCACTGGCTCCTTGAAAATGTCCGCAAAAGCGGCGCCTGGGGAAATAAAGAAGATGATATAAATGCTACCTCTCTGGCTTTGAGTACTCTGGGGCTCTATAACGAAAAATAAGAAAACTGAAAAGAGAAAAATATTTTTTTTATTCAGGCGTTTCTTTTATTTATTCGTCTTTTTTATGTTGTCTCTTTTTTTATTTCTTTCATTTCTTTTATTTTTTTCAAACGGCTGTTACAGAGAACTATCTTCCAATAAATATAAATAAAAATTCAGTTTTTGTCGAAATTTTACCAATAAACATATATATTAAACAATATTATTTTATAGTACTAATTAAGATAACTATACAGGAAACAAAACACTTTGTTCAATCTATTTTGCCTAGGAGGAAACCTGATCATGTAGATCGAATGGACTCTAAATCCGTTCAGCCGGGTTAGATTCCCGGGGTTTCCGCCATATTTCTGAATCCTGGAATGGCGCATACATAACATTCCACTGAAATTTTTATAGAATCTGGAAGGTTTTTCCAGGGCCTATAAATTGTTTCTATTATTTGGGATTATTTTTATTTTCCGGGTAACTGTCAGTAAACTGCTGATTCCTTGCTTATATTCAGTAAGCCGGGATTCTGAAATACTCTTTCTTGGAAATCATCCGGGCTTTTAATTCACCAGAGGTGACACTATGGATAAAAAACCATTAGATATTCTAATATCCGCAACCGGGCTCTGGATGTCCAGGACCGGCATTCTCCACAAAATCAAGTATCATGAGGTCTCAAAGAGGAAAATATACATCGAAATGGCGTGTGGAGACCGACTTGTTGTGAACAACTCCAGGAGCTGCAGGACAGCCAGGGCGCTCAGGCACCACAAGTATAGAAAAACTTGCAAGCACTGCAGGATTTCGGATGAGGACATCAGTAACTTCCTCACAAAAATAAGCGAAAACAAAAGCAGCGTGAAAGTTAAGGTAGTTTCTGCTCCGAAGGTCAGGAAAGCCATGCCAAAATCAGTTTCAAGGGCTCCTAAATCTCTAGAAAATCCGGAATCTGCACAGGCACTGGTTAGCACATCCAGATCTGCATCCGCACCTACGGCTGCAAAATCAGCTGCATCTTCACCTGCTCCTGCACCAGCACCTGTTTCAGAACCACCTGTCCCAGCACTTACGCGAAGCCAGGTTGATAGGCTTGAGACACTCTTAAGTCCGAAGGACGAAATCTCTCTGAATACGGCAATACCTTTCAGGAAACTTGAATCAGAACTACTTACCAGAAGAAAAGAAGACCTGCAACGGATCTATACAGATGAGCGGGAAAACTATCTTGGAAAACTTGAACGCGATATTACGAAATTTTTCGTGGACAGAGGTTTTCTGGAAATCAAGTCTCCGATCCTTATTCCGGCAGAATATATCGAGAGAATGGGCATTGACAGCGATACAGAGCTTGCAAAGCAGGTTTTCAGGGTAGATAAGAATTTTTGCTTAAGGCCAATGCTTGCCCCAAACCTCTATAATTACCTGCGGAAACTGAATAGGGTTCTGCCTGATCCGATAAAAATCTTTGAAATTGGGCCCTGTTACCGGAAAGAGTCTGACGGCAAAGAACACCTGGAAGAATTTACCATGCTAAATTTCTGTCAGATGGGTTCGGGTTGCACCCGAGAAAATCTTGAAGCCCTTATCAGGGAGTTCCTGGACTACATGAAAATCGATTTTGAAATCGTAGGAGATTCCTGCATGGTCTATGGGGACACCCTTGATGTAATGCACGGAGATCTGGAACTTTCATCGGCAGTTGTCGGGCCAGTACCCCTGGACCGGGAATGGGGCATTGACAAACCCTGGATAGGCGCAGGTTTCGGGCTTGAACGCCTGCTGAAGGTTATGCACGGTTTTAAGAATATCAAGAGAGCTTCAAGGTCCGAATCTTACTATAACGGGATTTCAACCAACCTCTGAGCTGGAAAATCCGTTTAGAATAATGTGGAGTATGTAAAACGCATTAAAGATATTATAATGGCAAGAAACAGAATGGCAAGAAACAGAATGGCAAAAAACAGAACGGCAAAAAACAGAATGGCAAAAAAAGGACGGTATAAACTCAGAACGGCAAAACAGACGGAATAGAAAGATTAAAAATGGCAATTCTGCACGAATGAGGCTGGAATAAATATCAGGAAATCTATGAGAGGGTGAAATTTTGATCCAAAAAATGGCACTTGACGGACTTGACAGGTTAGGGGAAAAAGTCATTGAAGGCTTTCAATTATCTGATGATGATCTTAGGGCTCTTCTTTCCCTTGAATCCGAAGAAGAGCTTGAGAAACTTAATTACGCAGCGCGAAAGGTAAGAAATTACTATTTCGGCAACAGGGTATTTCTTAACTGTTTCATTTATTTCTCTACTTACTGTAAAAATCAGTGTGCTTTTTGTTATTATAACTGTAAAAATGAGATAAACCGCTACCGCCTGACCAAAGAAGAGATAAAAGAAACCTGCAAAGCCTTAAAAGGAGCAGGTTTTCATATGATTGACCTGACTATGGGGGAAGACCCCTATTACTATGAAGACCCGGACCGCTTCGTTGAGCTTGTCCAGATGGTAAAAGAGGAACTTGGGCTTCCGATAATGATCTCTCCAGGCGTGATGGATAAAGCAACTCTTCTCAAAGCCAGGAAAAAAGGAGCAAACTTCTTCGCCCTTTATCAGGAAACGTATGATATCGAACTCTACGGAAAACTGAGGATTGGACAGTCTTTCAATGGACGTGTCAATGCACGCCTTTTTGCTAAGGAGCAGGGATACTGCGTAGAAGACGGAATTCTCACCGGAGTCGGAAACGATATAGAATCTACCATTCTGTCCTTAAGAGGAATGGAAACAAACGACCCTGATATGGTCAGAGTTATGACCTTCCTGCCCCAGCAAGGAACCCCGCTTGAAGGTTTCAGGGAAAAGTCGAATCTCTCGGAACTGAAAATCATATCTGTTCTCAGGTTAATGTTCCCGAAATGCCTGATCCCTGCCTCCCTTGATCTCGAGGGCATTGACGGCATGGTTTACCGCTTAAACGCCGGAGCAAATATTGTTACCTCTATTCTTCCCCCCGATTCCCGATTGGAAGGCGTTGCAAATTACGACCGCGATCTTAAAGAGCGGGACAGAGACATAAAAAGCGTAATAAAGAGGCTTGAAAGCATTGGGATGGAACCTGCACAACAATCTGAATTTGAGGCAGTCCTGGGGTGTTAGATTGAAAACGATCTGTCTTGTAGGCGGGAAGCTGCAGGGCTTTGAAGCTGCGTATCTTTCTAAAAAAGCCGAAATGAAAGTGGTTATGGTAGACAAAGATCCGCAGGCCCTTGCTCGGAATTATGCAGATGAATTTCACTGCTTTGACGTAATAAAAGAACCTGAAAAGCTCCTTGAGCTCTCAAAAAGTATTGATGCCTTACTTCCTGTAAATGAGAACCTTGAATGTATAGAGTTTCTGAGTAATATAAAAGACAAATTCTCCTGCCCGGTACTTTTCGATTTTGAAGCTTACTGGATCAGCAGGGACAAAAAAAAATCAAAGGATTATTTCGCATCCATAGGGGTTCCGGCCCCCCAGGACAAACCTCTGGAACCGCCTTATTTTGTAAAACCCCCATGCGAAAGCAGCAGTGTAGGAGCCAGGGTCATTTATGATGAAGAAGAGCTCAGAAATCTTGAACCTGGCCTGCTGATTGAGGAATATGTAGAAGGAGAAGTAATCTCTTTAGAAGTCATAGGAGACGGAAACCACTTTGCTGTGGTAAAAGAAACCCTGATCCATATAGACGAAACTTATGATTGCCATATGGTAACGCCTCTTCCTCTTGACCCTTCCTTCAGGCAGATATCCCATGCTCTTGCCTCAAATCTTTCCTTAAAAGGGATTATGGACGTAGAAGCGATTTCCAGCCCTAAAGGGCCAAAAGTAATCGAAATAGATGCTCGTTTTCCGAGCCAGACCCCAACAGTCGTTTATCACTCTTCAGGGATTAATCTGATAGAACTCCTTTTTCGCGCCTTCACCGACGGCGTCGGGGAAATAAAAACCCTTCCTGAAAACAAATATTGCATTTACGAGCACCTCATGCTTGGAGAAAACGGGACCCTTATTCCTGTGGGAGAGCAGGTACTTTCCATGGGCAGTGATTACGGGAAATACTATGAAGAACCCGGCATTGAAATTTTACTTTGCAAAGGAGAAAAACCAGTATTTACCCTGGTTTTCTGGGGGGAAAACAGGGAAGAAACCGAGGCTAGAAAATTAAAAGGGCTTTCGGTTCTTAAGGACCGTTTCGGAGCTACCGTATAAAGGATTAAGATTTAGAGAATAAAGCATTCCCAAAAACAGGAAATGGAGATAAAATGGCACTTTTAACCCCAGAAGATTTGAAAAACATCAATAGGCAACTTCAGGAAGCCGATTCTGCAGTCCTGAGAGTAACAGGGCTTGACATAAAAGGAGTCTGCAAAGCTCTTTATGGTACCTCTCCCTGCTCTGAAAAGGTAGGCATTGTGCCTGTGACTTCAGGAAATGGGATTATAGGAAATTTCTCGGCTTCTCTGCATGCAATTACGCAGTATTTCGGGTTTGACAGTTTTGTTACGGACATGCCTGATGTAAGTGGTTACTACGAGGCTGTGCGGAATGAAGCGGAAATCATACTTATGGCAGATGACCATACTTTCCTTGCCCATAACCTCAATAATGGGAAAATAGCCAACAACCAGCCCTGCACAGGCATAATCTACGCTGAAATTATCTCCAGGAACCTGAAAACCGAATCAAAGGACGTACTTGTTGTAGGGCTCGGGAAGGTGGGTTTTCCGGGAGCGGCACATTTTGTGCATAAAGGCTTCAGGGTTTACGGATACGATGCTGACAAAGCACTCCTCGAAAAAACGATCTCCAATCTCGGAGTTATCCCTTTCGACCCCTCTAACCCCAGAAAGTTTTCCATGATTTTCGAGGCGACTCCATGTGCAAATACGATTCCGGAAGCTATAATTTCGGAGGATTGCGTGATTTCCACTCCTGGAATTCCCTGCGCAATTTCCGAGGAGCTTCGAAAAAAATATAACGTGCAGCTTGTAATGGAGCCCCTGGGGATAGGAACGGCATCAATGTTGTATTCAGTTCTATGAACAGAGTTGAATCAGCAAAGTTGCGCCAGCAGAGTTGCGGCTCTGCAGTGCGCGGTCCGTTTCGGTCGAGTTGCGGCTCGACGATGCGCGGTCCGTTTCGGTCGCTTCGCTCGCTCAAGCGGACTAATTTGTAGCATAGAATCGTGCTTTGCTCTCAAGCATGCCGAATGAAGAAAAAGTGAAACAAGTATCCTCTTCAAATTCAAGGGAGAATTTTCCAACCTATAAAAAATGCAACAATTTTTTTATACATTTGTAAAGTTAAATGCATTGATTGAGGCTGTTTTTGAGACTTGATTAAATTCTTAAATTTTCAGCAAATATGTGAAATTTACTTTTACCCATACAATTTGAAGAGGATACTGAAACAAGGTTAAAAAAGGGTGGAAATATAACTCCCACTAGAATTTATTTAGCTGTGATTTTGAGTTTTGTGATATCGATGGCGTTCTCGGGGCATATGCTGACACAGCGGCGGCAGCTTGTACCAAGGCATTTTTGGCTGTTGTATTTTGCGATTCTTCTGTCGTCTATTTCGACAATTTCAAGAGCGTCTTCAGGGCATTCTTTTACGCATTTGTTGCAGTAGATGCATTTTGTTACAGGGACTTCGAGGATTATGCCTATTTCTTTGAGGATGGAAAGCCCACCGGACCCTACTTTTTCTATGTCTTTACTGACTCGTTTTTCGATGATGGCATGTTCCAGTGTTTTCGGGAAGGGAGGCAGGCCGTAGAGTTCAAGCATCTGGTCATACATTTCAAGAGGCATGCCCTGGGTCCAGTAGGAGAGTTCGCAGAGGTAGAAGTGATTAAATGTTTCGCTGGTCGCCATCATGAGGTGATCGGCAGTGATTCTTTTTGCAATATTTATCACGTCATCCAGCCTGGACCTGTCCAGCACGAGTTTCCGTGCAAGAGCAAGAGATGTGTTTCCAAACTGGACGATTTTTTTTGCATAACCTGGAGTAGCTCCGAGTCTGCGGGCATCTTCAGCATCTACATAAGCTCCGGAAGCCCCTGACATATACGCGTATTCCAGCTCTTCGTACTTAATCCCGGATTCAACGATCAGAGTCATATGCGCGGCCCGGATTGCCCCAATAGCTTTTCCTGCTTCCTCTACATCCTTCTCAGTGATCTCAATTCCAGGGCCCAGAATCAGCTTTCCATTCGGAAGTTTAGGAGACTTCTCAATCAGCCCGCTTTTCAGTGCCAGAGCAAAAGCCGAGATGACTCCTGTTCCGGTGATTCCAACTGCCTCGCATCCATAGGCCTCTTTTATCTCACCTGTAACCGGATGGATCAAATAAGCGTCCTGTTTTTCCATCTCCTTATCAAGAACCATAATTTTCCAGTATTTACCTTCAGGTTTCACATCACAGATCGCGCCCGGGCTTGCAAGCATTCCGCAACTTATTCCCTGCCCTTCAATAGCGGGCCCTGCTGCAGCGCTTGCCGTGATGATCCTATCTCCGACTTTCAGGGCCATTTCGGCATTTGTCCCGTAATCCGTAACAAGCGAAGGTTCGGGCTGTATAAGGAAATCGGTTTCAAGCATCATGGCCAGCGCATCTGCCCCGATCTCATGTTTGATTGCAGGAGGTACAATAACCTCACAGTTAGGCAGGTCTTTATCTCCAAAAATCTCTGAAGCAGAAAACACACGGGCATCCCTGTTTACATTCTGGACTCCAAGCGTCTTCTGCTTATTTTCTCCGGCATAAGCCAGGTCCCTTATTTCCATATTCTGAAAAAGGGATAGCTGAATCGGATTTCCACAGACTGCCAGCCGTTCCACCCTAGAAAGGTCAACATCGAATTTCAGGAACATTCTCCTGATGGTTTCGATAATTACCGCATGAGCCACGTCCTCACCTGTCGTGATTGCAAAGTCCAGGTGGTCCATAACATTTCCCCCGGGAAGAGGATGGCCCATGGTTATGACTGTTTTTAAGGTCTCATTCGTTTCAAGGTCAATAAGCTGGGTTCGAAAACCGCTGGTACCCAGATCAAGTGCTATTCCATACATTTTTTAGATCCTCCGAAAATTTATATCGCTTTGAGGAGTCCGGCACCATAGACTGCCCCGGAAAGGATGGGATATGAGAGTTAAATTCTAATTCGACAGAGGAGGAGAATGCAATATTTTTAGAACTTATGAATTAGAACTTATAAATTATATAAACTATTACTCTGGTTGAGTGTCTTGATGCTGTCATTATTACCCAAATACTTTTTTAATCTGATACTCTTTTGCAGACATATTTTTGGGCATTCAAATATTACTTTCTTATTATTTCCATACAGTCCCCCATTTCCACTTTAAGTTCCTCATAACAATCTTCAAAAATTTTTTGATTACCGTCATCGAGTTCCAGGATTTTGAAATCGAATAATTCTGCAAATTCCCGGATAGAAGCATCGAAATTTTCAGTATATTCAAGCCCGGTATTAATCTTTGCAACCCTCTTGTAACCGATCATTTCATGGGTCTTTTTCATTAGTTTTAATGCTTTAGAGGGGTCACTGTGCAGCTTATCCAGTTGAATTAATTCTCTCCAACCCTTGCTATACATAGGAGTGAAAAGATATGTTCCGGCATCACTAACACTTTTGAGTATCCTTAGATAGTTATCGAATCCTCCCACAGTAGCTCCTATGCAGTCATCTACAATTCTGTGATTCTTGTCTTTAAGAATACGAACCGGGCATGGAAGAGAATTAAGTTCAAAATATTTTTCAACATCCCCAAGTACATTTCCACATAAGCCATAAAAGAGTAAAATCCCAGAAGAGAAAGGAGCAAGAATTTCTACGGTCTTATACACCTTCTTTTTTAACTCCTTAGGATTTGTATGCAGACCCAGTTCCATCACGTAGACCAGAACTGTATATTTATTGCACTCATTGTTTATTTTTGAAAGTGAGGAGATGTTTTCAAGAGGGAGCATTTTATACTGAATGTTTACTTTATTCAGTTTTTCTACGAATTCCCGGACATTTTCGTTTTCAATTACAAGGATCTCATCAATAGAAGAGTCATTTTCAAGAATCCAAACGATTTCATCCTGCATTATTTTGCATGAAATAATACTCATAGTGGGCATTAAAGATCTCCTCAGAATTATGTGCCAGAAAACTCAATTCTTTCGAGCAATAAATTGATTATATTAAGATAAATTATATTAAGATAACATACTTACTTACATATAAGTAAGTAATGGTTCGGAAAAAAAAATTAATCCTTCCATCCTAGATCGGATTTGATTAGAGAAATAGACCTAACAAGCGTTTTTCTTCCTTTAATGCTGGATAATTGCCTGGCACCCATTAAGGCTTCAACTACTAATTCTGCGCGTACATCTACAGGATCGGAAAAATTAAACTCCCCTTGCTCCACACCAGTGTTAAGAACTCTGGAAATCCAGGTCAAGATGTTGTCCAGCAACAACAAATTTTGCTTTTTAACCTTTTCCGGAAGTTCTTCAAAATCCAGGATCACCGAACCTGGAGGACAGATACTTTTGCCTTCATCAAACTCTTTCAATGCATAATCGAAATAATATTGAAGCTGCTCACGGGCTGAGCCTCCGGATTCCACTATTTGAGCAATATCTGCAGCTAATTTATTTCTGCTGGCTTCGAGCAAAGCTGCAACCAGATCTTCTTTCTGAGGATAATAGTGATGAATTGCTGCATTCTTTATACCCAGTTTCTGAGAAATGTCTTTGTAGCTAAATCCATTATAACCCTTACATTGCAAAAAATTCCTTGCATAATAGAGGATCTGTTGATTAGTCTGGTTCATATCTTTCATAACAACACATATAATGCTAATAAGTAACAAAATAATGCTCACCCATATAAAACTTAGTTATGCGTGCGATTCAGGAAAATATTTTCCTGGGAATATAGAAACTTTTTATATACTCAAAACAGGTCTGAGGTTTTATTTTAGATCGTTTTAATAGTTGGAATTTCATTTCTGATGTTTATCTATCATTACAACAATTACTTACTTATATATAAGTAAGTAACGATCCGAATAGACGAGGACTTAGAGCCTATCCGAATTTCAGAAAAATATTTTGAATTATTATATCCCACAATTTTCTTGCTATAGGTTTTGGAGCAAGAAGGAATTCCAAATTCATAACAGAAAGAATAAAATAAGTATAACCTTTCCAATTGCATCAATTAGTATTTTGAAGAACCATTATAAAAATCAACATAATATTAAACATTTCTGCCTGAATATAGAGGATAAAACAAATTTACTTGTTTTGAGTAAATTTTCAGCTTATCCCGGCAATTTAAGTGATAGTTATTTATAATAAAATCTTTAATTAAGAAATAATAATACATATTTATTTATACTATGGATTTTTGAAATTAGCACTGTCTATATAACTTAGAGAGGGATTATAGATGACAGAATACACACCAAAAGAAAGATTATACCGTGCATTAAGGAAACAGCAGGTGGACAGAATGCCAGCTGTTTGTTTCACTCAGACTGCAACTGTCGAACAGATGGAAGCTTGTGGAGCCTATTGGCCCGAAGCCCATGCAGACGCAACAAAAATGGCAACCCTTGCGGAAGCAGGACACACCGTAATTGGCTTTGAAGCCGTGAGAGTTCCCTTTGACATCACAGCTGAGGCTGAACTCTTCGGCTGCGAAATCAAGGCTGGCGACCTGAAACAGCAGCCATCCGTAATCAAACACGTTGTCAAAAACCTGGAAGACCTGGACAAGATAAAGGATTACAACCTGAAAGAAGGCAGAGTTGGATTGGTCCTTGAAGCCGTCAAGATCCTTTCCGAAAAATACGGAAAAGAACTCCCGGTTATAGGGTCCATGATAGGTCCTTTTTCTCTTGCCCAGCACATTAACGGAGATGCCTGGTTTGGAAACCTTTTCACAGGGGAAGACGTTGTCCCTGCACTTCTTGACTTTTGCGCGGATTTCAATGTGAAATACGCAAAAGCAATGGTTGAGAACGGCGCAGATACCATAGCCATTATTGACCCGACAGCAAGCTATGAGCTAATCGGTGGAGAATTCTACGAGAAGTATGCCCTTCCCTACCAAAAGAAGATCATTGATGCGATGAAGGAACTCGATGTGGCTACAGTTCTTCACATTTGCGGAAACACAACCAATGGCCTTGGAATTATGGACAAGACCGGTGTAAACGGGATCAGTGTAGACCAGAGGGTAGACATCAAGACCGCAACAGGCAACGTAGAAAATGCAATCATTATCGGAAACCTTGATCCTGTAGCTGTGCTCTGGAACGGAACCCCCGAAACTGTTGAGGAGGCCTCAAAGAAAGTACTCGACGCAGGCGTTGGGCTGCTAACCGCTGGCTGCGGAATTGTCAGCATGACCCCAACTGCCAACCTCCGAAAAATGGTCGAATGCGCCATCAACCACAAGTACTGAACACAGTGCTGAGAATAACCAAACTAAAAAGAAAAACAAAGTGCCGGCCCTGAAGCCGGCTTTATTTTTATACAGTTTCCCTGAAAAAACAGCCTTGAACAGGAGTTGTTCTTACCCTGAAGACTTGTTATTTTTCTGGAGAAATAGTCTGCTCTGGCACACAGAACAAAATCTGGTATTTAAAGATATTCATTTAAATCTTTTGTTAGTACTTGTGTTTTAGGTAGGAGACTCCATTGATTGAATTCAATCGTCGTAGCTTAAGACACCGACATTTATACCTGCTGCTTTTATGTCCATATATAAGATTTTAAGGAAAAAAGGCAAAAAAAACTAAATAATTAGCCCTAAAGTTCTAAAGAATTTTCATCTAGAATTTCCTGTGATATATATAAAAAACAGATATACTATTCATTTATATAGTATAATTTTCAATCTTTACGTTAAGGATTGAGCCTGAATATTCAGGACAATTCCAGGCAGTTCCAGCAGACACACTGTTGGGAAATTTGGGATATGAGTTGCTAATTCGACTGAGAAATAGACAAATTTGCAGTCCCCCGCAAATAAATTCCCCGGTACCAATGTAAGTAGAGAAGGAATTATTCACAAAAACCCGAACTTTGCTCGGGTAAGAAATGGCAAATAGTAGTGGATAATTTCGGCTATAGACAATTAGAAAAACCGTAAAGGCATTTCCTCGCGCCTAATGGCTGAGATATAAGGCAGCAGGGATCTGAACCAGAAATGAGAACCCCACGCAGATGCTTTTTTTAGCCAGCGGAGCTTGGGTATATATGCTTAAGCAATCAAACCTTTGCGGGAAGTCGTTTGTCTACATTGTACCGCCCAACAATACTGCACAGAACAGCAAGTCTCAGTGGAGGTTTACAAAAATGG
>NZ_JAVKPK010000067.1:0-18658 GCF_031461075.1 Methanosarcina baikalica
GTACAAAAATCGTGATTCCTCCTTTTCCAGAACAACAAAAAATCGCCTCCATCCTCTCGAAAGTCGATGAACAAATCGAACAGACAGAGCAGATCATTGAGAAAACTGAACTTTTAAAAAAATGTCTGATGCAGAAACTGCTTACAAAAGGCATAGGGCATACGAAATTCAAGAAAACAGAACTTGGAGAGATACCTGAAGAATGGGAAATTAAAGGATTGACTAAAGTATTTAAAATAATAGATTATAGAGGAAGAACACCTCCATTTTCTGAAAATGGTATTCCTTACATTGGTGCTGATAATATCAAAGACGCACGAATTGTTTTTAATAAAAGAAGATACGTCTCTGAAGAAATATATGAAAAATATATGACAAGAGGCATTCCAAATACAGATGACATTCTTTTTACTACTGAAGCACCTCTTGGAAGTGTCGCACAAGTTCCAGAATACAAATTTTGTTTTGCACAGAGAGTGGTCGTGTTTCAATGTGAAAATGACTTCAGCCCTCTATTTTTTATGTATCTGTTGAAAAATAAAATCATGCAAAAGCAATTTTTAGATTGGGCGACGGGTACAACAGTAACAGGAATCTCTTCAAAAAATATGAAATTTATTAAACTCTATTATCCGAAGAACATTCAAGAGCAAAAACAAATAGGTCGAGTGCTAGAATCTGTTGACAAATATATCGATTCCGAAAAAGAAAATTTATTATCTCTTCAAGAACTTAAAAAAGGACTTATGCAGGATCTTCTTACAGGAAAGGTCAGAGTGCGCGTATAATGGAAAATTTAAATTTTTGTCTTCTCGAGCGCAGCGAGAAGGACGCGTGCTCCCGAAGCGCAATTCGGGCAGGAAAAGTCAGAGTGTGTGTATAATGGCAGACGAATCCCAGCTTCAGTTAGATGAATACAACCTTGTGGAAAAACCGGCTCTTGATGTATTTGAAAAGCTGGGGTACAACTATCTTGACGGGAAAAAGCTGAAAAAAGAGCCGCAGCAGTTCTTTTTGCTGGATATCCTGAAACGGAAAATTCAGGAAATAAATCCCTGGCTTGATGAGGTAGGGCTGAATAAGGCGGTCAGGGAGATAACTGTTGTACAGGCGGCGTCGCTTGTTGAAGCTAATGAGCTGCTGTATTATAAGCTGGTCAATTATACAAGCTTCAAGCAGGACCTGGGGTTTGGGAAAAAGTCGCAGACTGTTAAGTTTATTGATTTTGATGAGCCTGAAAATAATGATTTTACGGTTGTCAACCAGTTTTATATTAAAAATAACGATTTTACGATTATTCCTGACCTTGTTGTTTTTGTAAATGGGATTCCGCTGGCTGTACTTGAATGCAAAAGCCCGAATTTGCAAAATCCGATTGAAGAAGCTATTTCCCAGCTTTTCGGGTACAGGGAGAAGAACGAACCGTTTTTTTACCCGAACCAGATCCTTGTTGCACTTGCGCGGTACAGGGCAACTTATGCTTCCACTTTTGCGCCTGCAAAATACTTCCTTGAGTGGAAAAAGCCGTATCCTTTGAATGAAAGAGAACTGGCTGAGAGATTTGGGAAGGATGGGCAGGAGGGCCACATGCTGCCTGCACAGGATCTTCTGCTGTACTCGCTTTTTTCAAAGGAAAATTTCCTGGATATTCTCAGGAGTTACATTGTTTTTGAAAATGAAAACAACAATGTGCATAAAAAGCTGTGCAGGTACAACCAGTACATTGCAAGCAACAAAATTCTTGAACGGATGGCCGAGGGCAAGGGAGGGGTTATCTGGCATACGCAGGGGAGCGGAAAATCGCTTACCATGACCTATACAGCTCTGAAAATCCGCAGAATTGAAAAAGTCTCCGGAACCTCTCTTGAAAATCCCTGTATTCTGATTGTAACGGACAGGAATAATCTGGACGACCAGATCTCAGGCACATTTAAGAATTGCAACTTCCCGAATCCCGTACCTGTGGAAAGCGTCGAACATCTAAAAGAAGAGCTGAGAAATCCCACTGGAAAGACCCTCTTTACCACGATTCAGAAATTTACCTCAAAAAACGGCGAGACCTACCCTGAGCTGTCCCGCTCGGAAAATATAATTGTCTTCGCCGACGAAGCCCACCGGAGTCAATACGGGAAAGCGGGATACAGAAAAGTGGGATATGGAAAGGCAGAGTACGGAAAAGAGGCTGACAAGGTAAACAGCAGCCTGGGCTGGGCTTTGAATATGCGGACAGCAATCCCGAATGCCTTATTCATCGGCTTTACAGGCACTCCGATTGATAAAAACGATAAGTCCACGCGCAGGGAGTTCGGGGATTATATTGACAGATACCTGCCAAAGCAGTCCATAGCCGACGGGGCAACAGTCCAGATAAAATATCAGGCCCGGCTTCCTGAAGTCCATATTCTCGGAAGCGAGCTAGATGTGGCTTTTGACTCCGAATTTGAAGATTGTACTGACCTTGAGCGGGAAATAATCAAGGAAAAGTCCGGAAAGTACAGGACAATTGCCGAAGATGAGGACAGAATAAGGGACATCTGCAAAGATATCCTCGAACACTACACAACCGCTGTCAGGCCTGAAGGTTTCAAGGCGCAGATCGTAACCTCCTCAAGGGATGCAGCCGTAACCTACAAACGGATTCTGGACGAACTAGGAGCTCCTGAATCGGAAATCATCATTTCTTCAAGCCCGAAAGATGATCCTAAAGCTGAGATCCGGAAATACTACAAGACAAAAGCCCAGCAGAGACAGATAATTGACAGGTTCAAAAAACCGTTTGATGAAGAAAACAACCTGGCTTTCCTCATCGTCTGCGACATGCTCCTTACAGGTTTTGACGCGCCAATCGAGCAGGTCATGTACCTTGATAAACCGCTTCGGGAACACAATCTCATGCAGGCAGTTGCAAGGGTAAACCGCCCTTACGCCGAAAACAAAACCCACGGCCTGATTATCGATTACTGTGGGATTTCAAAGCAGCTCAAAGAAGCCCTTGATATCTTCAACGAAGGAGATATTGCAGGCTACCTCGAACACCTGATGGATGACGTCCCTAAAGCCGAACAGGCGGCAAACAAAGTAAGAAGGTTCTTCAAAGACGTTCCCACAACCTATGATTCCGTCGAATACGCAGACAGGTGCGTGCTTGATATCCTGAAGGCCGAGGATACGCGGATAAGGTTTGAAAGGGCTTTTAAGGAATTTCTCGTTCTTGTAAATAACATCATTCCCAATCCTGAAGCAAATCGTTTCAGGCAGGACATTTACCTCTACGGCGGGATCTACAACGCAATGCGGAACAATTACGGCACCCCGACTCCAAGCGTGCTTGAAGCTGTTCCCAAAGCTAAAGCGCTGATCCACGAATATCTTGAATCAAACGGCATCAAAGTCTTCCATGAGCCTGTTTCCATTTACTCCTCCGAGTTCGATGACATCCTCAACAAAAAGACTTCGCCAAAAGCAAAAGCAAGTCTAATCCAGCACAAAGTAAAGACCACTATCAGCAACCTTCTCAACACAAATCCGGTTTACTACACTTCCCTCCGCGAGAAACTTGAGAAACTGATTGCAGAGCACGAACAGGGAATAATCTCCTCCACAACCTTTCTGACCGAACTGGACATAATAAGGGATGAGCTTGATGTCGATGTTGTTGCAAGAAAACACGGTATGAGCAGGGAAGAATTTGCAGTCTTCCAGATGGTCAGGGCTGCTTATATCCGGTTTCAAGCAGGAGCCGAAAAAGCTGCAATACATCTTACATCGGAAGATGAGAAAAAGCTATCATGTACTTCCCTTTCACTTTTTTTAGCCTTAAACGGGCTTGCGGTAATTGACTGGAGGCAAAAACCCGAACAGCAAAAAATAATGCTTAAAAAGATCAAAAGAGAATTATATAAAATTGATTTTGACATTGAAACAGCTGAAAGGGAAAGCCATAATATTCTCAACCTTGCCAGAAACCTGTTGTAAATAGGAAATATTATGTGATAGAGAATGGGCTGAGAATAGATGGCGAATGGGATCGCAAATTGAATCGAGAATCTAATAAAAAATGGAATGAAGAATGGAACAGATAAGAATAGGAAAAACTCTCGTTGATTACCATTTAGTCTATTCTTCCCGGCAAAAAACTATCGAACTTGTAATTGATCTGGATTCCGGGTTTACAGTCAAAGCCCCGGCTGGCATAAGCAAAGAAGATGTTGCTGTAAATCTTCAGCGAAAAGCCAGCTGGATCATAACCAACCTTGACAAAATGAACGAGGTCATAAGAAACGAAACCCGGAAAGAATTCGTAAGCGGAGAAAAATTCCTCTACAAAGGAAAACACTACAGGCTAAAAGTAATACAGGTAAATGAACAAATCGTCTCGTCCCTGGCCTTTACCCATAGCAAATTCATAGCTCACGTACCTGCAAACCTTCCTGAATTTGATTATCCCCGCATCATACAGCCTTTATTCATCGATTTCTACCACGAAAAAGCGGAAAAAATCCTCAATCAGAGAGCCAGGAAATATCTGGTATACTTTGAAGCGAAACCTTCTCTGATAAAGGTACAATCCCTTAAAAACAAGTGGGGAAACTGTTCAAAAACAAACCAGTTAAGGTTCAACTGGCGAGTCGTTATGGCTAAAATGTCTGTAATTGACTACGTAGTCGTCCATGAGCTCTGCCACACAAAACATAAAGACCATTCCAGAGCTTTCTGGAATGAGGTACAGAAAATCCTGCCTGATTATGAAGGAAGAAAAGAGTGGCTACGTATAAATGGAGATTTACTGAAAATCTGAAGTTTCAGTTGTCCACAGGAAATCTGGAGATATTATTCCGAGGCAAGTTGAATAGCTTCTTCCTGCTGTTTTTGTCCCGCGCCCAGGCGCGGCTGGAAGCCGTCTGTTTTAAGAAAATCGAATCGAAAACCCGCCTCAACTATTTTGTATTATCAACGTTGCTTTACCAATTCATTTTCCAGAGCCATTAAAGTTCAATGACCGTGGGAGATCACAGGAAAATTACTTGACGTGACGAGAGCACTGGTGCGAATATATCCCATTGACTTTCTGCAAGCTCCGAAAGCACGTTAATCAATAAACCCTTCTGATGAATCGATAAACGCCTCTAATTTTCTTCGCACCTCATCTAAATCGTGTTTTCCCTCCATGCGCCACACCTCAAGTTCTTCAAAATCGTATAATATAGACAGTGGTAACGTATTTTTATCGTATTTGTTTTTTATTTCAGGGTAATTTTCTACGCTTACAACTTCGACAAACAAGGCGTTGTTAAATTTTGGTTCTGTCAGCAGTAAGTTGCGCATGAAAAATATTAAGTCCTGGCTGTCCTTGTTGTTGATGGTTTTTATATTAATACGATATACCAATTTGTTGACATAGTACGAAAACAACAAACGTTGCAAGACGGTGTTTATTGTCTCATCAGGGTGGATTTTCGCTTCATTGAGTCTGTCATGAAGATCTTGAGTGATCCTCACATTTTCCGTAGTATGCGAGAGCTCGGGAAACCTCCGCTTCCTGTCGTTAATGACGAACCAGTAGTCACTGTTTTCATGTATAAGTTGACAGGTATCATCGTATCGCGCCAATAGTTTTGTAATTATCGTGCCCTTTGACTCCCACCCAGTATCACTATCTCTATCTCTGCAAAAGTCAAGCGCTTCGTACAGCTCGGCACTGATTTTAACGGTTTTGGTTTCCATGGGTGCACCTCAATCTGGAGCATACATCTGGTTAATATATAAATAATGTTCGCCGTGGCACTCAAGTGGGCTCCTCGTAAATGCTGCAGCACTACTCACTGGGATTTGTTACAAAAAGACTCTTTCTACAAGGATTTGTCCCGGCATCCGAAAAAAAGGCTTCCTGCTTTAAGACCTGTGGACCAGCAAATTACAAGTAAACTCAAGAAAGTCTTATTTAACAGAACCCCTTATTTGCAGAGGTCATGGAGTCACAGTACATAAAAGCAAATCTCCAGGTAGTTGCTGCATCCATTATTTACGGGTTTGCAGGAATTTTTTTCTTATATATAAAAAATATGGCTCCGGGACCTGTGGTTTTTTACCAGCAGCTGTTAGGTTTTCTTGCCCTTGCAGTTTATCTTACAGCGACAGGAAAACTCTCTGGAATCAGGCTCAGGGGAAAGAGAAAAGCCTTGATGCTTCTTGGGGCCTGGCATGCAGGCGTAATGCTCTCTTATTATACAGCTGTGAGCTTTACGAATATCTCTATATCGGTACTTCTGCTTTATACCGCTCCGCTTTACGTTTTGCTTATTGCCCCCATCTTTCTGAAAGAAAAACCCGGTGGAAAGAGCCTTGTTGCCCTTATCATTTCTCTTGTGGGTGTGGTAATTGTAATCGGGCCGGAAAACTTTCTTTTAAGCCAGGCAGGATTTGAGCCTAGATATCTATTTGGAGTGTTGATGGGGCTTTTTGCAGGCTTTTTTTACGCCTGCATTATAATAACATCCCGCTACCTCAGGGATGAATATTCGGGCCTTGAACAGCTTTTTATTTCAACTGGCGTGACGGTTGTGCTTTTACTCCCCTTTATAAAGCAGGCATCTGCAGCCTCTCTGATTGAAAATATGCCTGTTCTCCTGTTTCTCGGCTTAATGATCACCTCTGTGGGTTCAATTCTTTACTTTACAGGGCTCATGCATGTTAAAGCTCATAATGCAAGCATAATTTCCCTCCTTGAGCCGGTAAGTGCGATTTTTTTTGCGTATGTCCTCTTAAAAGACCCTGTTTCTGCTGAAACTCTGATCGGCTGCATTCTAATTCTTTCAAGTTCCCTTCTTGTGAGCCTGGAAGATGAGAGCAAAACCTGAAGCAAACCTCCCTTCAAGGAAAGAAAACCCGAAAAGCCGGATCTCACCGAAATTAGGGAGAAATTGAGGTGAAAACCGCGTAAAGTAAATAGCTTGAAGTTATGAAGAGTTGGTGTAAAGAAAACAAGGAAAATGTAATAATAAACCAATAAACCGTCAACTCTAATAGTAAAGAAATAGGCATCCTCTTCAAATTCAAGGGATCATTTTCCAACCAGAAAATTATATAATAACGATCACACAGTTATGAAGTTGAATATGTCTCATAAGGACGTTTTCCAGACTTGGTTAAATTTTTAAATTTTCAGCAAATATGGGAAACATACCTTTTCCCATACAATTTGAAGAGGATACATTTTGATGTCGAGTCTGGAATACAGGGAGCGAAACTTTCAATCTTAATCGAAACCATCCTTGATAGAAATGCCTAACGCCGAAACTCACGAGAAAATTGGTTTGGGAATTCTTTGCTTAGGAGTCCCCTGTTTAGTATTTAAAAGTGATATATCTAGTTTATATATGTTTATGATTTCTACGGAATTCTGGATAGGTACTTACTATGTAAATCCTGACTTAGATACAAATAGTAGATGTCGTAAGAGGTGGGGATGTCTAAAGTTTATCTGGAAATCTTTTAAACATAGAGGAGTATTACATAATCCATATCTTTGGATTTCTATATTTTTTGTTGCTAAGGAACTGGATTTAGAAATCTGGGTAATTGGAATAGTTGCTTCCTCTTTAATTCATATTTTGACTGATATGGTAGGAGATAAAACTCGCAGAATATATCAAGGATAATTTTCTTAATTCAAAAGAATTAACAGTTTGTTTTCTACCAATAGATTTATTGTTTTAAAACCCACGTTTGATAGAAGCATATATTTTATAATGGATGAATGGACATCAAGCTTCTGTTTGTTTTATAGAATTCACAGTTCTATTGTGTGTTTGTTTATTTTGGACACTTTTCATTTTTTTTTCCAGGCCTCCTGTGTCGATACTATACGTTTTTTGTAATAAAACACTAACTTAATTAGTATAATCAATCAAACTTAATAGGGCTCTTCGTTGTTTTGTGTATATCCTCATAGAAATCAACGCGATCTTAAATTAAAAATCATATTATCCATTGAGAAAGAGCCAGGATTTTCGTTTTCTGAGGTTCAGGGCAAAAATCAGGTCCAGAAAAGGCAGGAAAACCGAAAAAAGGGAGGCAAGGGAAGGTGATGCTTCAGAAAACTAAAACAGGTTTTTGAAAACAATAGGAAAAATCCTGGTTTCGGAAGAAAATAAATCCCGGAGTTCCCTCTTCGAACCTTTCCTAGCTCTCAGCCTTATATGCCGCTGAGACCGGGGAAGCTATAATCTCTTCCCCTTAACTCAATTAAAAAATAGCTTATTTAATTTATTTTCTTTAATTTATTTTCGTTAACAGTTATCTTATTTCTTTAATCCGGCTTTTAAGTAATCTTTCTTTAAATTTTTGCAATTTTTTATTTTATTTTATTTTATTTTATTTTATTTTATTTTATTTTATTTTATTTTATTTTATTTTATTTTATTTAGTAATGAAAACCATTGCAGCTACAACAGTGGTCCATTTTCCGTCCTTATCGCCTTTTGCTGTCTGGCAAATATGGAAAGTATCGAAGATATGCCCGCTTGCCTTATACACCTGCTCTCTTTCATGCCAGGCCATCTCAGCATCAAACTCTATGCCCAGAGTTGTTGCAAGCATAGTTGCTGCCAGGTCTTCAGCGTATTCTCCTGCAATTATTTCTTCTTCTCCAAAAGAATGGTGTTCAGAAATATAGCCGTAATTCTCTTCATTTACAGGAACAGCAGTTCCTATTGCTGAAGCCATCAAACGGTGTGGCTCATTGGTATCGTTTCTTGCGAGGACACAATGGACAATGGCACCAGGTCTCAGCTCCTGAAGACCTTCTTCTTTAGGTACTAGTTTGCAATTGGGAGGCAGAATGCTTGAAACGCTTACAAGGTTGTACTTCTCTATTCTTGCAGCCCTCAGTGCAAGTTCAAAGGATGCTAATCTGTCCTTATGGACCCCGGTACCTTTTGTCAAAAATGCTTTTCTTGGGATCATGTTAACTCCTTAAGTGTATTTATGCGTCTGCTGTGCGATTTCCATTGTATAAGCAACCAATATACACATAAACGATTTAAAAGTTTTCTACAGTTGGGATATAAATTGCTGGGCTGATAGTCCCCTACTTTTATGTCTCAAATGTACAGCAAAGTTATGAACTTTATCCTCTTCATTCAAAGTTTCCAGAAACAGAATGCTCTAGGGAAGATCCGCAATACGGAGACTATGTTGGAGACCATGTTGTTCAGTCAGCTCTTTACAGCTTTTATCGTTCTTATTCTGCCTTTTTACATATTTTTTCGTAGACATTGGAATTTGCAATTCCTTCGAAAATAAACCTGGTTTCAAGGGGATTTTCGCCTGCATGAGTCATTATATCTTTTTTTTCTACATTAACCGTAACCTGACCAGGGGAGAACCCTGACTCTGTCATGTAATCAAGAACCAGTTTCCTCCCAAAACCTTCAGCAAATTCCATTGCTTCGCTCCTGATAACAAAATGCCGCCTTCCTGCAGGAGTGTATACAAAGATCCCTTTTGTCCTTAGATCGTATTTTGACTCACTGTAAAGCGTACGCACCGTTATTTCAACCCTTTTTGTCCCCTTTCCTGCAAGAGCTCCAGCTGCATTTCCTACATCGGAATATTCAGGAACAATAATTTTGGCATCAATCAGCTCATTGAGTTCATTTACATACGCTTTGACCGGGCCTCCAAGGAGGACAACAGGAATATCCACCTTAAAACGGGAGAAAAAATCTCCATCAAGTATTTTTCCGATTTCGGCCCTATCCACGCCTTCCATCAGAAACGCAAGGAGGTCTTTTGCCATATTCCTGGCAAAGAGCCGCTTTACGTTTATACAGAACTCGTGCCTGCCAGTCCCCATGAAGTTTGCAAGCAGGCCAGCCCCGATTTCCGAGGCTTCGGAATTCCATTCCGTATATTCTCCAAGCACATGGAGGGCATCTGTAGGGGTAAAACCGATTGCCTGAATAAGCCGCTTCCGGATTAGAGAATCCATTACTTTCTTCGAAGGGAGAATATTCCTGTCCCAGTAGACGTCTTTGAGGGAAAGCGGTTCATTTTTTATATGGGAAAGGAGTTCTTCTTCTTCCCGGCTCAAATTGACAGGTTTTTGCTGTGTCCGGACAAAGAATTTTGTTGCCTGGATATGCTCGTTCAGTTTGAGCCTGTCCGGAATCCAGCGTTTTTTCAGGGTACTCATGAAATCGGGATACAGGACTGCTGCCCTGCAGAGCGGGATAACCCGCATTGGACCTATGTTTATATTGCTGCCCTGCACCCAGATATGGCTGTCCCCGCCCATAGCTGAGGTCTCCATGCGCAACGCCCTGACTTTGGTTTGCCAGCCGCCTACAACTGCTCCTGTTTCACTGAGGTAAGGAAGTCCCTTATAGATCATCGAGACATCAGTACTCGTTCCTCCCACATCAATGACTGCGCAGGTCTCAAGCCCGGACAGGTAAGAGGCCCCGAGAAGGCTTGCAGCAGGACCTGAAAATACCGATTCTATGGGTCTTTTCATGGCTTCGTGCATGCTCACTACAGATCCGTCACAGCGGAGCATGGCAATTTTCGGGTTGAACCCTCTTCTCCCGATCTCACTTACTACCGTCTTCAGGAAGCTCTCTGCTACAGGTAGGAGCTGGGCATTCAGATAGGCTGTAACTCCCCTTTCGTAGGCTCCGAGAGACTGTGCAAGTTCGTGCCCGCAGACGGCAGGCAATCCTGTAAGTTCGTGGATCAGGGCTTTTACCCGCAGTTCATGCTCCGGATTTCGTACGCTGAAATAGGAGGATACTGCAAAAGCCGAGACTCTGTCCTTTATTTCAAGCACGAATTTTTCTACTGCGAAAAGGTCCAGAGATGCGGTTTCGTCCCCATTGCTGTCGTGTCCCCCCTGTATCCTTATGTAGTTTTCAATCCCTGAATCTGCTGGGATATCATAATCCCCAATAAGGATCAGCCCTACAGGATGCCCTGTTTTTTCGAGGAGAGTATTTGTAGCAAGAGTAGTCGAAACCGACACGGTAGTCACGAGTTTCAACTTTTCCCCATCGAGTCCGTCAATTGACTTCTTTATTCCTTCAAGAGGTTCAGGATACGTTGTAAGTGCCTTGTTAGAACATACAACTTTTCCATCCGAGTTCCGGATTAAAACCGAATCCGTATATGTCCCACCGGCGTCAATGCCCAGACCGTATGCCATTTTTAAGATCTCCTTCTGTTATCTTGAATTACCTTGATTGTGCCATTTGTAATGCTTTCTAATATATTTGTGGTGTAATTTGCAGTATAATTCTGCTATCCTTACGCCATCCCTGCGCCATCCACGTCATCTTTGATGTGCCGCCGCCCCTGAGAGAACAGGCCGTAAGTCAATTCGGCCTGCCCTGCTGAATATCCGTTTTTCAGAACCGGATTTCGAGTTCGGAAGCGAGATGTGGATAAAATAAATTTTTAGGGAATTGTCTTAAAGAATTGTCCTGAATACTCAAAGAACTGTCTCAGGTTTTAGGCATCCCGACCCCGACAAAAACTAGCTTTGTCTCAACAGGTATAGTCCCTGCTTCACTGAGAGAAATATCTTTTCTACTAACCTCGACCTGGACCTGCCCTTTGTCGAGCCCGGCTTCGGTCATATATTCCATGACAAGTTTTTGTCCGAGAACCTCTGCATATTCCAGAGCTTCAGGATAGTTTCCGAAGGTTTCCCTGCCCTGGGGCGAGAACAGAAGAACAAGCCTTTTCCTGTCCTTTGAGTAGGTGCTTTTGATAAGGATTTCAATCCTTTTTATGCCCTTACCCATGACCGCTCCTACAGCATTTCCTACTTTCGAATATTCAGGGACTATGATATCGGCATCAAGAATCTGCTTCAATTCTTCGATGTATGAGACTACAGGGCCTCCTATCAGCACCACAGGTATTTTCATCCTGAACTGCATGAACCTGTCGGAGAGGAGGATTTTTTCGATTTCCCGGGAAGGAACGTCTTTTAAGATGAAAGATACCAGGTCTAAGGCCATATTCCTCGCAACGTCATTTTTGATCTGTTTGCAGAGTTTGATATGGTCTATCTGCGTATAGCGTTCCAGGAGTTTTGCTCCCACTTTAGAGGCTTCTTTATCCCAGGCTGTGTATTCCCCAAGCACATGCAGGGCGTCGGTCGGGGTAAAACCGATTGCCTGGATAAGGCGTTTTCTTATAAGCGAATCAAGAAGACCCGGAGAGAGCGTTTTCTGGGTCTCCCAGAAGATATCGTTTAGAGACGTCGGGAAATCCTCTATCCTGTCAAAGAGTTCTTTCTCAAGTTTTCCGAGGCCTGAAGCTTCAACTCCTGTCTTTATGAAGAACTTTGTGGGTTGCATATTTTCTTCAAGGTGCATGGCTCCCGGGATTCTCCCTTTTCTCAGAGCTTCGAGAAAGCCCGGATATTTGACAGCTGCAACACAGAGAGGAATAACCCGTCTGGGGCCAATATTTATTTTCAGGTTCCTGACCCAGATATGACTGTCTCCTCCCATTGCTGATGTTTCCATCCGGATAGCTTTCACCTTTGTCTGCCAGCCTCCGACTATAGCCCCATCCGCACAGAGCTCGGGTAGCCCGTTTTCGAGCATGGAAACATCCGTACTTGTCCCGCCTACATCAATGACTGCACAGGTCTCAAGCCCGGACAGGTACGATGCTCCTACAAGGCTTGCTGCAGGACCCGAAAAGATGGATTCTATCGGCTTTTCCAGGGCTTCGTTAATGCCAACGACTGAACCGTCGCATTTGAGCATAAGGAGCCTGGCATTCATTCCCCGCCCGGAAATTTCTTCCTTTATTGAACGGATAAACTGGTTTGCAATGGGGATAAGCTGAGCATTCAGGTAGGCTGTAATCCCTCTCTCGTAAGCTCCAAGGTCAAGGGAGAGTTCATGCCCGCAAACTACAGGCAGTCCTGTTAGCTCCTGGATGCGGGTTTTAATTGCCAGTTCATGAACAGGGTTTCGGATACTGAAGTATGAAGAAACCGCAAAAGCCGAAACTTTATCCTTTACCCGATGTACAAAAGCTTCCAGAGCTTCCATATCAAGAGAAACCAGTTCAGCTCCGTGATGGTCATGTCCTCCTTTTATTACAGTATGGAATTCGACATGCATATTCTCCGGGATTTCGTAATCCCCTACGAGGATAAGCCCCACAGGATAGCCATTTTTTTCAAGAATTGTATTTGTAGCAAGAGTCGTTGAAACGGAAACCATTTTTACGTCTTTTAAATATTTTTCATCAAGCCCGTCTATGGAGTTTTTTATTCCTGCAAGAAGGTCAGGATAAGTGGTAAGCGCCTTATTCGAATCCATCACTTTGCCATCGGAGTCCCGAATGATGATCGAATCTGTGTAGGTGCCTCCTGCATCAATGCCCATGCTGTACTGCATCTAAATGCCTCCTGTTCATTTTTTAGAATTGGGGTTCATGAGATAGCTCATGAGAGTAAAATTGCGGGAGATATATAGGTTTAAATTATATAATAATTGGCGGGAGATTGGTATAGTACCCGACTGAAAAAAAGATCTTGAAGCTTGTAAAAGTAATTCATAAATTCACTTTTCAGTCCCAAATTGTATATTTAAAGCCCAAAATTTATATAAATCATTACATTAAAAGTCTCCTTTAAGCATAGGTTCTGAAAAAGTACCTAAAACTCAAAATAAACCTATTAAAAGCCTTTACAAACCGATTGAGTTGATGGGCATGAAATTTGCGGAAATATTCAACCAGCTTAAAGAGCTTGAAAAAAAATTCAATGAAGTCAAGTATCCACCCGAGACTGCTTTTCAGCCGTCCTTCTCCTCTAAGATTCGAAAAGCGGGGCAGGATATTTTAAATCACCACCTGCCTGCTTTGGAGATTGATGAACTTCTCAAAAAGGTGGAGCAATGACATACAGAGTAGCCCTTCACCCTTCAGTCCGCAAAAATCTTCAACAACTGTGCCTGTTTGACAGACCAGAGTATGATTACGTGAAGCAGCGCCTTTTCCTCCTTGCTTACAGACCGGAAATGGGCTTTCCCCTTGAAGCCGAGTTCCAGGGAAAATGGAGGATTCATATAGGGCCTTTTGTGCTGGTCTATACTTTTGACAGTACCGCAAATATCCTTACTCTGCTAGTTTTTGAGCACTACACGAGGGCGTATGATATGTATACAGCTTATGCCTGAGTACACTGCTTATGGCTGAAATCCGGTCAGTGTTTCCTGATATGCTGACATAGCTCTCAACACTGCCTGTTTTCTATTTGTGTCGAATTTTTAGCATCTAACCGTTGTTTTATCTTTCAGATTGATATTTATCACGAACCAATGCAGGAACTCAAGATTTGTTTCTTTTAATCTCATCTTGAATGAGCAATTGAGTATCCAATCATGAAAACATTCCTGGAAAATCCGGATCGATTCTTTTCCTGCGATGAACCTCTGAACCGTTACATCATAATATTTCAGTACTAAGGCCGTTATAGTCACACTCAATTATCACGAATGATTTAAGTATTAATGTACTATCAGGATACATGCAAGCAATTGAGGTATCTCATCTAATCAAAAAATTCGGCTCTCTTACCGCACTCAATGATATTAATTTCTCAGTTGAGGAGGGAGAAACATTTGGTTTTTTGGGTCCCAATGGTGCTGGCAAGACCACTACCATTCGTATTTTGACCGGAATCTCGAGACCTACATCTGGAAAGGCAACTATTTTTGGCCATGATATTGAGCACGATACTATTGCTGCACGGCAGTCCATGGGTATTGTGTCCGAGAACTCAAACGTGTACGATGACCTGACTGCATGGCAAAATATGATGTTTTCCGCTGAACTTTATCATGTGGGACGGAAAGAGCGAGAAAAAAAGGCAAACGAGCTTCTCAAGAAGTTCGAGTTATACGACAGGCGCAACGACAAAGCTCACGGTTTTTCAAAGGGAATGAAACGGCGTCTGACGCTCGCGATGGGACTGGTCAACAGCCCGCGCCTTCTGTTCCTGGACGAACCCACCTCAGGGCTCGATGTACAGAGCAATCTCATTATCCGGGATGTGGTCACGGATCTCGTCCGCGAGGGTGTCACGGTTTTTTTAACGACGCACAATATTGAGGAGGCAAATATTATGTGTGACCGGGTAGCGATCATCAATAAAGGAAATATCGTTGCAATCGATGCACCTGAATCCTTGAAAAAGACTATCCAGAGTGTGCAGTCGATCGAGGTCTCGTTTGACCACAATTCTGCAGATCAGCTGGATGAACTACGCCGCCTTCCCATGGTGAATAACGCACAAAAAGAAGGTGACAAGTTTAAGCTCTATACTGAAGATCCATCTGAAGTTATCGATGCCTTGATGGCTTATGCCCATGTGCACAACCTTAAAGTGATCAGTGTCACAACTCTTGGCCCGAGCCTCGAGGATGTATTCATACGGCTGACAGGTCTGCAGAGGGCAGGTGATGGAGTCCATGCAATCGATTGATCATGAAAGGTGGACAAAACGTCTTTCTCGCGAGATGTCTGCTGCATGGGCGATCGCCAGAAAGGACATGCGGATCTACTACCTCAAGCCCAATATCATCGTATCCGGAATCTTCTTCCCGCTCTTTATGTTCCTGGCCTTTGCCCTTGGGAAGAACGTCCCGCCCGGTACCCTCATCCCGGGGCTAATCTCGATCACTCTCCTGTTTTCGGCTTCATCTATAGAGCCGGTCTCGATACCTATCGAACGGCGGGTAAAGACCTTTGAACGCCTGCTCTCGGCACCGATCTCCTTACATTCACTGGTATCGGGTGAAAGCCTGAGCGGTTTTCTCTATAGTCTTGGCATTGCATGTCTACCACTTGCCGTGGGCGTCATTGTGTTCGGTACGCCTATTGTAAATGTACCGATCCTTGTTATTTCCATGTTACTTACCGCGTTCTGTTTTGCGACGCTTGGGACACTGTTCGCTGCATATCCCACCGAAAATGTGGGTGAGGTTATGTCCCTGCTCAACACGGTCAGGCTGCCGCTTATTTTTATTTCCGGTGTTTTTATCCCGATATCTACTATGCCCAAGATCGGCCGGGAGATCGCACTGATATCCCCCCTTACTTACGGGAATGATATGATCGAGTATGCGTATACCGGTAAATCGCTTTTTTCACCATTGCTGGATATTATGGTGCTGGTGATCTTCATACTTATTTTCCAGATCACGGCAAATTACCTTTACAAGAAGTTTAACGAGTGAATGGGGAGTGGCAAAAAAGTATCTGGCATCAACCGATATTAAAGAAGGAATTGATCGAAGTTTCTGCTGAGTTTCCTATTGCTAAAAGCTACGTTATTTCGCTAAAAAACTCCTCTATATATTTTTTTTTAAAAATGAGAGTGTTAATGGCACATTAGTATTAAAGATAAAGCCAAAAATTAAAGAAAAGTAATTAAATGAATGATTGGAAACTTATTAAAAGCTGAGGAAGCCCGGATGAATAAAAAAGACAGCATCAAAGCCTGTGGCAGGACAATAAACTACGAAATAGTATACAGTAAGAAACGGAATAAAGCCTCAATTGTAATCAGCCCAGACCTGAAAGTTGAGTTCCGGGCTCCGCATGGCATTAGTTCTGAAACTATAAGAAAGATGGTTAGTGAGAAGGCCGAATGGATACAAAAAAAGCTTGAGTGGTTCGAGGTAAACAGGCTTCCTGATCACAAAAAGCAGTATTGTGAAGGTGAAATCTATCTTTATCTCGGCAGGGAATATCCTCTGAAAATCATAGCCTTCGATGATGTTAAAGAACCCATCGTATCTGTTAAAGATTCTGAACTGAATTTCGTAGTCCCAAAAAAAGATTCTGAAGACACACTTCCTCTCCTGATAAAAAAAGCTGTCTGGAATTTCTATAGCAAGCGTGCCGAAGAAGAAGTCGAGAAGGTTCTAAAGGTTTATTCAAAAAAACTCGGGATAGCTCCTCCGACTTTTAAGGTAAAGCATCAGAAAAGGAGATGGGGAAGTTGCTCTGCAGACAATGTTCTCAGGATTAACTTTCAGCTTGTAATGGCCCCGCCCGAACAGCTTGAGTACGTGGTAGTGCATGAACTCTGCCATGTGATAGAGAAAAACCATTCTGCAAGGTTCTGGAAACTGGTTAAACAAATGATGCCTGATTATGAAGAATACAGAAAAAGCCTGAAAAAAGAAGGCTGGAAATATATGCTTTGAAGCATTAATTTACGGATTTAAAAATTTGCAGAATCATAGTTAAGGATGTCTGAACAGGTACCTTTCAAAACAGATTAAGAGTCTTGACAGATTCTCGAATCTCTTCCTTTTGCAGATATCCATTCTTTATACACAGCATCTTTTATTTTTCGATCTTTTTTAATTTTATCCTTTATCTCTACATCTTTTAGTTTTTAGTCACCTCTTTATTTCTTTATTCAGCGAAGGCTTGTAATTCCTTTCTTTCTCTAATACCGTAATTTAGCGTTATCCCCACTAAAAGTACAGCTAAAGAATAGTACTTTTGGACAGAACTCCTCGTATATCTGTGCAAATCCTCCAAGAGTATGCTTTCTTCGCCAATTTGAATATGTCTTCTATAATTGATCTTACAGATCTGAACTCTTTCCATTTGCTTATTTTTTGAGTTATTTTTTTCGAATATCCTCTAACATGTGCAAATATGGTATTCTCTTATAATAAATTCTTTTTTAAATTACAATTTCAAAGTATTTATAAAGAGACATATCTTATAAATCAGTATGACTGAAATAAAGTACGGTAATAATGTTTTCTATAAGTATCGACCAATTAATAAATACACTGATAGTTTGTTAATAAATAATGAACTATATTTTAATTACCCTGATAATTTCAATGATCCATTCGACTGCAAGCTAGATTGTTACCATAAAGGTACACTCAATGAGTGGATTACATTCTTCACCCAACGTGGTATTCACCCTGTAGAAGCCCATAACACAATCAGGGAATATTTAAAAGAAGGAATCATGAAACAGAAAAATGATGGGATTCTGCTTGATAATACAAAAAAGAATAACCTTGCACTCTATAAGGATGTAAATGGCATACTAGATATAGGAAATAAGTTAAGACCTTGTTGCTTTAGTGAATTGAGGAATGATATTCTGATGTGGAGTCGCTATGCACAAGAGCATACAGGTATCTGTTTAATTTTCAAGTCAGTCGATTATGGCGACCATTGTGTATTGCCATTGAATTCACCTCATTACCTCCCATTCTTTGAGGTGAATTATACTGAGAATAAACCAAAAAAAGTTAACCTAATGGACATGAGTGATAAGGAAGAGATTATACGTTTAATGGAATTTATGAGAACTAAATCTAAAAAATGGGAATATGAAAAGGAGCGCCGTTTACTAGCAACTATATACGATCGTGAAGGAAAAGAGACAATCAACTTTCAGAAGGATGCTCTAGCCGGCATTATTTTTGGCTTAAAAATAGAACCCGATGCTGCACGACATATAAAAGAGCTTGTTGATGAATACTATAAAGGGATAAATGTAAAATTGTATAG
This sequence comes from Methanosarcina baikalica, assembly GCF_031461075.1. Classification (NCBI taxonomy): domain Archaea; kingdom Methanobacteriati; phylum Methanobacteriota; class Methanomicrobia; order Methanosarcinales; family Methanosarcinaceae; genus Methanosarcina; species Methanosarcina baikalica. The sequence continues at coordinate 18,583 of NZ_JAVKPK010000067.1, forward strand.
AACTTATGAGATTCGGGGGAAATACGAGATAGATTTTAAAGAGATTGTAGATTTTGATAAATACATAAGATTGCTT
>NZ_JAVKPK010000068.1:0-18655 GCF_031461075.1 Methanosarcina baikalica
ATTTGAAATCTTCGTTTACTGGAATAAGCGGAGCTTTCATATTTTATCACCAGAGGAGGATTGTAAGTCCGCCTCAATAAAATTTACGATTTTATAAGACTTTAATTGGAATTTAAGTAAAAAATAAGATGTACTTTTTCTGGAGAAACCATTAATTGCCTTAATTCGTGGAAAAAAAGAAAACTACTCTTCAGTTTGATGGTGAGTTTAAGAGGACCCTATTTAAAGAGTATATATCATTTAAAAAACAGAATTTTCTCCCCCGAAGAGTGCCGGTTTCAGTTTTTTGCCCAAGATATCGTCGTTTCCGGCTGCCAGTCTGAACTCGATAGGACACAGGAATTTTGTTTTCGGGCATTTATCCACACAAATCGATAAAGGTAAGACATTTATGAATGTGGCCCTTAGTACGACTCTTCTTCATATGAGCCTTTGATACGACTTTCAATTAACGATAAAACTGGCCATCGACAATTATTAGCCGATCATTATAGAAAGTTACATTACGGATTGTTGCATTTTGACAAAAACAAGTGACAAAAAACAGGTGACTGCGAGACAAAGAAATGGCTGACGTAAAAATTACCTGGCTTGGGCATGCTGCTTTTTTGCTCGAAGCCGAAAAAAAAGTGTTAATTGACCCTTTTATTTCAGGAAACCCAATGGCTCCATTCAACCCTGAAGAACTGAACCCTGACATCATAGCCGTAACTCACGGACACCGCGACCACTTTGGAGATACGATAGAAATTGGAAAACGAACTGGATGTCGGATAATTTCCATTCATGAAGTTGCAAACTACATCAAATCAAAAGGAGTCTTTGCAGAAGGCATGAATAAGGGCGGTACAGTGCATGTGGAGGGCATAGCACTAACCATGACCGAGGCACTTCATTCCTCTTCGATTGAAGCATCAGGTTTCAGTTTCGACGGGGGCTGTCCGGCAGGCTTTATAATAGGCATTGGCGGGCATTCCATCTACCACGCCGGAGATACCGGAGTATTTGGGGATATGCAGCTTATTGGTGAACTCTATGAACCTGAACTGGCCCTTCTGCCCATAGGAGACAGGTTTACAATGGGGATAAAAGAAGCCTTAAAAGCTGTAGAACTCATCCGGCCCAAGATTGTAGTGCCTATGCACTACAGCACCTTCGATATTATAAAACAGGATCCTGAAGAGTTCAAAAGAGCCGTTGAGGCAAAAGTCGATACAAAAGTCATTATTATGAAACCCGGAGAATCTATAGAACTGTAAAATCATGGCATTAGAGAAAGAAAGGTATCCTCTTCAAATTCAATGGAGAATTTTCCAACTCGAAAACTATTCAACAAATTTACCACACAGTTATAAAGTTAAATGTGTCGTTTGAAGCTGTTTATTAAACTTAATTAAATTTTTAGTTTTTTAGCAAATACATGAAATTTACTTTTACCCATACAATTTGAAGAGGATACAAAGAAAGGAATAAAAGCCTTCGCTGAATAAAGAAAGACACTTACGATAGAAGGACCACCACAGCAATAACTTTTATCGCTCCCAACTAATTTTGCAAGAAGCAGGTCCAATTTTCAGCTTTAGAAAGGTATATATAGTTTCTCAAATTCAATGGTTATTGATATGATTGATGGAGAAAATATACAGCTTTTCAAGGCGCTAAGCGAAGATACCAGGTACAGGATCATCGGGGCTCTTCTTGAAGCCGAGAGCAAATGCGAAGAGAAAAGATGTGGTTACTGCAAAGGAGAGCTATGTGCATGTGAGATCCCGGAACTCATTGGCAAAACCCAGTCCAATACCTCAATGCATCTTGCAAAGTTGCTGGATTGGGGGATAATTAAAGTAAGAAAAGAAGGGAAGATGAGATTATATTCTATAAAAAACGAAAAAGTCAGGAAGGTTTTGAAAGTTGTTGAAGAGTAATTTTTACCACTAATACAATTAAAACTTCATAATTATCCTACCTGAAGGACATCCTCCTGCAAGGGAATAGATTTTTCTTGCCTGGCTTTTCTTCAGCAATAAATGCAATCTTCACTGTTTCAACTTACCAGTGATTTGCCGATGAAGATAGCTTTTTTCTTTTCCGTAAATAATTCATTTACGTATTTCTGCAACCTTTCCAGGAATGTTTTTTTCTAATTTACTTTATAGCTTTCTCGACTATTCAGAGAATTCGCGGGCTTATTTTCAGAAAAAATGTAAAAAACATTTTGACGCAGGCACAAAAACTTATCGAATTTAAAAAATTGGAAATTTCTGGCTTTATGGACAACTTAATATAGTAATAAATAATATCAATATATACTGATATGATTGAAAATTGAGATGCACGATACTAAAACGAAATAACAAATTTATAAAAGAAGGACTTCAAAATGGTTGACATATTCTATCCTCTTCAATGGATTGCTGACAAACTGACATATGAGGTGTTTGGGATTGCACCTGATACTAACCTTGGAGCAAGTGTCAATTTCATCATTTACGATGTGATGAAAATCTTCGTCCTTCTGGCCGTGATGATTTTTTTCATCTCCTACCTCAGAACCTATATCACCCCAGAAAAAACCCGAAAAGTGCTCGGAGGTAAAAAAGGATTGCAATATCATCTACTTGCCTCCCTGATAGGAACGATTACCCCTTTTTGTTCATGTTCATCTGTTCCAATCTTCATAGGGTTTGTTGAAGCCGGAGTTCCTTTAGGAGTAACTTTCTCCTTCCTTATTACCTCTCCTCTGGTAAACGAAGCCGCGGTTGCTGCACTGTGGGCCACTATTGGCCTAAAAGCAACTTTAATTTATGTGATCTCAGGCACTTTGCTTGGTGTGTTTGGTGGGTATTTTATAGGCCTCCTGAAAATGGAAAAATACGTAGCTGATTTCGTTTACAAGATAAAAGTGGGGGATCAGACTAAAAAGCTGGAAGATCTGAATATAAAAGAAAGGGCTACTATCTCCTATGAAAGCGTTAAGGATATAGTGGGAAAAGTCTGGATATATGTGATTATCGGAGTCACTCTGGGAGGAATCTTCCATGGCTATGCACCCGAAGGCATCCTGGCAAAATATGCAGGCAAGGACAATCCGTTTGCCGTCCCAATTGCAGTTCTTATAGGGGTGCCTCTTTACTCGAACGTAATGGCCATGATTCCTGTTATAGAAAGCCTAATCGGCAAAGGGCTTCCAATAGGGACTGCCCTTGCCTTTCTTATGGCCGTTAATGCAATTTCCCTTCCCGAAATAATAATCCTGAAAAAGGTGCTTAAAAACAGGCTTATAGGAGTCTTTGTTTTAATTATTACAGCATCTATCATTTTTACGGGATATCTATTCAACATTATTCTGTGAAACTGAAGTATTACTGAAGCTTGAAAAAGACAGAAAAAATATCCAAAGACCAAAAAATAAAAACCAAAATATGAGGTTGAAAACATGAAAATCGAAATTCTTGGAACTGGCTGTTCAAAATGTAAGAAAACAAAGGAAGTCATTGAAAAGATACTAAAGCAAGCTGGTGTTGAAGCCGAAGTTGTTAAAGTTGAGGATTTTGAAACGATCCTGAACTACGGTGTCATGGTCACTCCTGCGGTTGTTATTGACGGAGAAGTAAAGGTTGCAGGAAAAATTCCGGATGAAAAAGACATCAGAAAATGGATCACTAAATAAAAGAAAAGGAAAAATTACCACTTAAAGGACTAAAATAACCGAAAGTAGATTCAAGAAGGAGAGAAATAAATATGACAGAAAACGTAAAATGTGGATGTGGAACTGCAAACGTTGCAATCTTTCCATGTGCCGGGGCTTCAAACGTAGGACAGTTCTCAAACAAAATTGCAATAGAACTCGATAAAAAAGAAATCGGAAACATGATGTGCACCGTCGGGATCGGAGCGCGAGCTCCCGGACTCATGAAATCTGCTGAAGCTTCAGATAGGATAATTGCAATTGACGGCTGCCCGGTGAACTGTGCGCGCAAAACCCTTGAACTGGCAGGCTTTAAAATAGACCGTCACATTGTTATCTCCGAACTGGGAATCAAAAAAACAAAAGATAGAGACCTCAAAGACGCTGAAGTCGCAGAAGTTCTTGAAAAGACCCTTGAGACCCTGCAGTCCGAGTAATCTCGGACTCAACCAATCTTTACATTCTGACTTATACTTATTTACGGATAATCGTAAAACGTACATAACTAAAAAAGGTGATATCTTGACTGCTACACTTACTGTAAACTCCACTCTTTGTGGGTTTGTTCACAAAATCCGTGGAAGCAAAAAAGGAAACAAAATCATTGTTGATATCGAAACCCCATGTGAAAAGATAAAGAAATTCTCTCATATGGAAATTCCCACGATGGAAATCCTGGACATCAAGAATAACTACGTGATTGATAGGGCACAGGAAGCGAATTGCTCCTCGAATTGCCTTGTGCCCTGTGCAGTGCTCAACCTCTGCAGATTGGAGAGCGGATTCCTTGCAAAATCTCTGGCAAAAAAAGCAGGTAGCATCAGTATCGAATTCAATGAAGTCTGAAACTATCTTTTATAAGCTTGCTCTGTTTTGTACGCCTTGGTATACGCCGATAACGACGATATAAGCCGACAAGTAAGACAGGATGGCATACAGGAACACACAACCCTGATAAGGAATATCATGTGGACGAAAAGCACGATTGAAGACCTGAAAACTCATATATAGGCACCTTATAAACAGTTGCACACGAGAGCGAGTAGATCGAAAAACTAGATCGGAAAATGCATAAGCCGAACTGTCCACGTTCAACGTTTGATCTAGGAGAATAACAGGTCAAACATAAGCTGTTTCTGGAGAATACGGAAAATAAATATCGTGGTGAAAGTTGCTAGTGCTTCGATTCCAAAATAAATTCCTTATTTAATGAAAAATTCGTGAACGATGAATATACTCGAAAGTCAAGTTTTGTGAATCTACTTCGGAATCGCAGTACTAGTAGTGCCAAAGTTGTGTAAGCTAGACAAGCAATTATAAACATTATTATAACCCTAATTTGACAGATCCTGCTAATTAATACAGTATTTTCTTACAAAAAACACGTTGCATCGACACATTATATTTTTATAAAATGAAAATGTCAAAAATCAATAAACACAAGATATAAATTTGAATTGTATGTAGAAAACAGAAGCATGAAGCCCATTTATACATTAAAAAATGTATGCTTCTGTCAAATTAGGGTTATAATATAAACACTGGCAATTTATTGGGGTATGGGATTAATATGAGACTTCACTGGATTGATACTTTAAAAGGGATTGGAATTATGCTTGTGGTACTTGGACACCACAGCTTACCTACAGCGTTAGATACTTATATATTTTCTTTTCACATGCCACTCTTCTTTTTTATTTCCGGATTTATTTTTGATTTCGGGAAATACTCAAAATCAGGAGCTAATTTTGTAAAGGGAAAATTCAGGTCTCTTATTATACCTTACTTCTTTTTTGCATTGTTAACCTGCCTGTTTTACTGTTTACTGGATGCAGCATACCAGCCAATAGTTACAAATATTGAGTTTTGCGGAGCTAATGCCCTTTATAGGATTTACTCCATTCTTTATGCACTTGGTCCATTAATTTCTTATAACCCACCTCTTTGGTTCTTACCTTGCCTTTTCGTGACTGAACTTCTTTTTTATGGATTTGCGAAGAAATATTATACGGAACCAAGAAAACTTGTTTTCTGTCTTATTGCGATTGGAATTATAGGTTACCTTTATGCGATGTATGTACCCTTCAGGTTGCTCTGGAATGCTGATGTGGCCCTCACTGCCGTAGTTTTTTACGGAGCAGGTAACTTATTTAAGAAATTCACAGAATCAGGAATAAATTCTGAAGCTAATTCAATTTTGGAATCAGATTTAAAATTTGGTAAAGCTTTCTTCAGATGTAATAGTATCTTTACTGGAATCTTTATCCTTCTGAATTTCTTATATTTACGATATCTTTTAGAATTTTCAAAAACAGATATTATGAGTATGAATACACTGAAATATGGAAGTTTCCTTTCATTTTACCTTCTAGCTTTTTCAGGGACTTTTGCCTTTGTTTTTTCCTTTAAAAAAATTGGGAGTTCAAAGATACTGGAATTTTACGGGAGAAATAGCATTATTGTGCTCGCGCTCCATTTTCCTCTGAAAGATATCCTTACAAAACTAGCAGTTTTAACCTTCGGGCTTGATGTTCAGCATTTCTATTATAATGCTCCTTTCGCCCTTATATTAACAGGACTGAATCTTCTCCTTATGGTGCCCATTATCTATGTTATCAACAATTATTTCCCCTTTCTCCTGGGAAAAAAGAGATTTTCCGCTGGAGTTGGAGATCTTAGAACTCTTTTCACAAAATTGTAAATTAATGTATTAACCTACGATAGCTTTGTGCTTCAAGTGCTTAAGTCTAGGGTAAAAAAGCTAGAAAACGTTCTTACTTCCAGGCTTTAAGTTTTAAACTCTCGGCAGGCAGCTCACTATAATGCCTTTTGCTGATATCAAGATCTTCACTCAAAATTTCAACTGAAAATCCGGCTTCATTTAAAAGCCTGAGATACTCTTCTTTAAGCAAGGCACCTGCAAGGCAGCTTGTCAACAGGTCTTTGTTATTCTTTAAATGTCCAGGAAGCTCGGCCAGAAGAACCATATCCGAAATATACATTGCACCGCCTGATTTCAAAACCCTGAAGGCTTCCTTGAAAACCTTTTCTTTGTCTGGAGCAAGGTTAATTACGCAATTACTGATAATAACATCCACTGATCCGCTCTCAACCGGAAGAGCTTCGATATCCCCCAGACGAAACTCGACATTTGAATAACCATACTTCAGGGCATTGGCCTGTGCCTTTTCAATCATAGCCTGGGTCATATCAACTCCTATAACCTTCCCTGAGTTTCCTACCTGCTTTGCTGCAAGAAAACAATCAAATCCTGCACCTGAACCGAGGTCTAGGACATTGTAGCTTGGTTTTAATTCTGCAAAAGCTGTTGGGTTCCCACAGCCAAGGCCCAGATTCGCATCCGGAACAGCCTTGATGTCATTCTTAGAATAGCCAATAGATTTTGATAGATCTGTCGCACTTGAATCTCCGCAGCATCCACTAGAGCAACAAGAACCGCCTGCAATTGCAATTTTCCCGTATGTCTCTTTAATTGCTTCTTTTTTTTCATTTGCATCCACTGTTTTACCTTCTCTTTTACTCATTAGATTTTCACTCGCCTTTAATACTCCACTCTATTTTTCGAGCTGATCCCAAAACTTAAAATTGCTCCTCTGAATAATCAATCGAGTTTCTGATCATAGAAAATAGTTCTGAACCTTTAAGGTACACCGTTAACTGTACCTTCCTATGTTGATCTGGTGTCCACCTTCCCCGAGCTCTTTTGAAGAATCCGGTGATGTATATCCGGCCCCAATACAAGGAGAATTTGATTTCAGGTGATAATCATGTTTACTCTGGTTTACAAAGAGAGGGTTTACATAAAGGTCGGTGGTCGAGTTCGCATTTTTATAATTTCCACCCACATTATTATAAAGGCAATTATTTTCCAGCACAAAAGTATGTGTTGAAGGGAGATAATTGATTACTGCATATCCTGTCTCATTAGAGTCTTTTGGGCGTTTCTGGGTATCAACGATTATGTTGTTGCAGACAATCGTTTTGTATCCTGTACCTCGAGGTGAAAGATCAATAGAATTATCCAAGCCTGTAGAGGAAGGAGGATACATGTGGATAACGGCTGCATGATATATACCGTCAAATACATTATTCTCAATGATGGAATCAAATCCGCTGGTTACGATACCTCCTACCCAATCGATACTTGGGTTCGTACCGGTGCTGTAGAAGATATTGTGGTGAATATATACGTTCTGTGCCTCTTCCTTAGAGTAAGAATGACCATAACCTATCAGCCATATTCCGGGACCATAAGTATTATGGATGGTATTATTATACACTTCTATATCATTCATTACGCTTGTTGTTTTCTGAATCTGGATTCCAGGCCCTCCTGCACTCCAGTCATAAAAGGAATCGATCACATTATCATGGAATTTTATGTGGTTTGAGTTCCATATACGAAGCCCGCTGTTAGTCCTGCAGGTTATTGTGTTGTTCCAGGCCTCTACATTCTGGCAATCAATGGCATAAAGACCATCGTGTCCTAATTTATACACTTTATTATTGTAAAACTGAATATTGGAACTTTTCTCTACTCGTAATCCATCTCCGTGCCCGTCATGCATGTACATATCATGAACCTGAATGTCTTCGGAATTGAGGAAATAGATCATATTGTAGTATCCTTCCCCTCTTTTTTCGTCCTCGTTCTTATCATGATTTCCGTTAATTTCAAATCCTTTTATAGTGACTCCATAGATTCCTGCACTGTCCAGCTGCGTTATTAGGGGCTTACTGCTCGGCCAGTCTGCATTGTCTTCAAGTTCAATTACGGCTGTAGGATCTCCTTCAAGGACTGTATCGTTTCCGATGAAAATAGTATCAGAGATAACGTACGTATGTGGGCCTTTCAAATGAACGGTTGAAAACTGTGGATTTTCTGCAACCTCTGCAAGAGCTTGATTTATCTCTACCTGATCATCATTTCCATCACAGGTGAAGTTTCCACTTCCATCACCAGCTACATACACAGTCTTATTTGACGGTATAAGGGAAGAGTTGGACTGTATAATATGAAAAATATTTATTCCCAATGCAATCAAGAAAATGACAATTACAATGGAAACTCCTATTTTTTTCCTGTTTTGCCGTACGTACCTAAGATATTTTTCATTCATTTTATCCCTTACTTTTAATTATAACTCTCAATCTTAGAAACGATCTTGAGAATGAATAATTGATCAAATATAAAAAAATGAGCATATCCTTTGTACTTTAAAAATATTTCTGTATTTATACTCTTTTTAACCTACCTAATTTTTCTGCGTTTCTCTAAGTCCCTGCTAGATGAAACCAATCCAGATCTTCAGGCCTCCAGACTTTCTCAGTTATATTTCGAATTATGGATAACCGACACATCCGGGTTTAAGGAAAGGATATCTTTTCTCATTTCTCGGCATCGACATCAACTGCATGTGCAATGTCAACTTTGTTTAGGATTACAAGTTCCGCAGTCTTGAATATCATGGGATGCTTGAAGACAATATCGTTTACCTCTATCATGCTCACGCTTACATCCCTCAACGACTCTCCCAGATTGAAGTCCACAGTGCAGATAAAGTTGCCTACGTTTTCAATTATCAGGAGATAGGTATTTCAAGATAGGCATCAGTCGAAGTATTTTCCACCGGTTTTGCATCCATATAGCACTCTTTTCCCGTATTTACAGGAATTGTAGGTACTCCGAGTTTCCTGAAACGAGAAGCATCCATTTCTGCAATCGCGTCCCCTACAATAACAGCTATTTCGGTCATAGCTATTTTGTACTTGTCTTTGAGATGCCTTATCGTCTCCTCAACAAAGTGGTTTTCCCTTAACCGATTGCTCCCATAACATTGACTGAGAAAACCTGCTGCTCTTCAAGTTTCTTTTTGTTTTCTTCTTTCTCTCTTTCCAGTTGTCGTTTTTGTAGTGTACCGATGTCTGAAGAATTTACTTAAGTATATAGCCTCCCTCTTTATTTTTAATCATCATCTCTTCTTGAACCAAATATTTTCAAAAGATGTCTCAACATATTGTAAATTTCTTAAAATTGGAGTTTTTCCTTGGGAATATTAAAGGCATCAATCTTAATTCTCTTAAAAATGTAACGTAGTTTTCACAGGAATAGTATCTTCTATCAGCACTTTAGTTTCTGTATATTTCTTGGAGAAAAGCTATTACTTGCCGGGCTCAGAGCGTTTATTTCATTCACAGTCTCGTTCAAAGAAAGCATAAAATCAGCCTTTATCCTGAAAATAAGCTCTTCCGGCTGAACACAGCAAAAAATAGTTGGTTCGCCTTCAATTATTCGCACATACCCCTTTTTCTCCATCCCTCTGAGGGTTCCGTAGATTTTGGCTCTCGGAACTCCGGCATTTTCAGCAATCTCACTGGCTCTCGCCTGCTTAAGGTAGACAAGCGCTGAGTATATCTTGGCTTCATTGCCGGTAAAACCCAATTTCTGAAGGTTTTGTATAAGCTTAAGAGTCATTTCAACTTCCTCCCGTCACTCCCATATTTTTTATATAAATTTAGTCTGTCGAGCTGCAGTCTTTCTTAAAATTCTCACCATTATCTCGAGGCTCTGTACATAATCCTCGACATCTTTCTCATCTACAAACTCAAAGAGTTCATCGGTGATTTCATTCGTATAATTGTAACAGTCTAACCCCTTATCTGTCAGGGAAACAAGTACTTTCCTTCTGTCTTCAGGATCAGTTTTCCGAAACACCATTCCTTTTTTCTCCAGATCATCAACCATCCGTGTGAGGCTACTTTTTTCCATCCCTGTGTACTTCCCTATAGTTGAGGGCATGATTTCACCTTCCATGCCTATGATCTTGATTACCATGGGCTGATTCTTGCTCAGATTCTTAAATTTGCTAATAATTTTCTTCTGAAAAGTCTGTTCAAAAATCAAGTTATCAAGAGCATCTCTTTCCATCATCAGAAGAATTATCTTCTTCAGCGTTGCTTCATCCATCTTTGTTCACTATCCTCTTTTATGCCGGATTTTGCCGGATCAGGGCCTGTTTTCAAGGTCAATAATTTTTGGAAAAATATGAATTATGACATAATATTGATTTTTCAATAATATGTAATTGTATAATTGATTTATCAACCATTGATAAATCAACAATATGATTCTACTTAAATTTTGCTGTGTGAATTTACACGAAAATTAACAATGTATAGAAAACTTAGAGTTTTAATTTCTGTCAAATACCCCGCAGCCTCTCCGGTGATGAAAACTTCACTTTATCCGTCGTTAATTGAAGCTTTGCCAAAATCAACAAAAGGACGTTAAAAACAAAAACTGGCTTGTAAATACCCATTTGTCCAAAAAAAATCATGTTTACTGCCTTTAAAATTGCCCTCTGGCAAAAACCGTTCTCATTGGAGCAAATTGAGCTTTTTATCAAAATTCAGACTAATAGGGTTTTTGTAAGTTCTTTAATAGCCTGGATTTCCGTACACGGGTTGTTTTATTCATATCGCTTTTGTCTAATTACTGAAAAAGGTGAAATTATAATTTTCATTTCAGAAGACATGTACTTGATAGGCATTAATAATAAGCCTAGAAAAACGATAAGAGATACCCCGTTAAAGATCGAAAAATTAAAAGATTATTACGCCTTCTAAATCCATAAAAAGCACGAATCAAGCAATTTTTGCCTCAATACTAGGACTTATCTCATTTTATATGTCTTTTTTATAGGTAAACCAGTATGAAAAAGAGAGTAATCTTCACTATTTCACTTCTAGTTTCAATATTATTAGCATTCTTTCTAATCTCCGGGTGTATTGCAGATACAGCGATAAAGAAAGACCTGAAGTCAGATATCTTTCTCTTCGGAATCACACTTCTTGAACTGGGTATGATCTCAAAGAATACAGAAAAAGATGCAAAGATGAAGTTGCATTTCTTATTACTGGTCGGATTCCTTATCGTCGCCCACATCGCGATGATTTTCGGCATGCTAAACATTTTAATTCCCTAAATCCCGAAGATACTTAAGCCAGAGAAAAATGGGTAGTGAAGATTTATTCAGGCAGATTTTACCTCAAAAATAGATCCAAGTATTTAGCAGGCATTATTATAAATTGTCTAACAAAAGAGCTGTAAAACAGGTGAAGTGAATTAAATAGTGAATTAAAGAGGTATAATCATGAATGCAAGAAAGTTAAAGCATCGGACATCGACTCATCCCTGGGTTTCGCATGCCATAGAATCATTCTTTTCCCGTTATTGTTGTTGAGATAGCTCATTTAGCTAAACCTCCTTTTTCCTTTTTCTTATGGATTTTATTGCTGTCAATATATTTTTCAAGTTTTTCAAAGAAAATATGTCGTAATGGCAAAAACGAAATAAGTTTGAAGTTTTTATTAATATTATTCTGCAAATTAATAACACTTATTTTCCTGATATTTAAGCAAAAATTTAAATTTTATAATAGCTGTTTTTGCAAAAATCAAATTGAGACTAAAGAATTAAAGAATTGATTAAAAGCCTATCCGAAAAGTCCTGCTGCTCTGAATGTAGTCCATAAGCATGCGAAATGTAGTATAGCAATGTAATTCTCAATCTTCTTTTCCCATCTAATAAGCAATCTTCTGAATCTATTCAGCCAAGAATATGTCCTTTCTATAACCTACCTTCTTACCCTATTCTTTTTTGTTACTACTACAAGTATCATAAATTGCAGTTATTCTACTTTTCGGATAGGCTCTAAGTTCTCAATGTTAATAAAAATAAAGAATTACTAGATCTGGTGATCATCTTCTAACAAACTTTTTGGTTGAATTCTTTTTTATATAATCTTTTACATAATACTCGGTGGGGAGGAACAACTGAATTTGAGAAATTAGTGGATACCTGAATCTGGGGATGAACTCATTAATTAGCTCAAGCCAGATTGAGGAGTCTACATAAGGTATATGGTGAGGTCGTGTAGGTTCATGAGCTTCCTGGAGTAAACCAAAACCTTATGTCAGCAAAGAATTCCACGGCAAATAAAACAAAAATATGGGGGAAATATTAAATGCAACAACCAAGTTCTACTGAAAATGTGCAGAACGTTTGTGGAAATATGAAATTTCCTGCAACGAAGAAACAAATTCTAGAAGAAGCTAGAAAAAGCAACATGAGCAGTGATGTAATAAATGCTCTTGAGAGTTGTCCAGACAGGCAATACAACAGCTGTGACGATGTAATGCAGCAATGCAAAGGCAAAATGATGAATCGGTAAAGCAAAATAATACCTGGACCCCAAGAGACAATTTATCAAGAGAAATTCAAGCCAGATTGAAAAGTCTATTGGCTCATTCCAAAACCAATTTTATTTCATATCAATAAGAGTTTCAGAATTACCCTGTTGTCGGAAGCTCTATTGGCCATTCGGAATGAGCCCATTTTAAACTGTTTCTTCTGTTTTTCTCAATAAACGAGAAACATTGCTATTAACACTAACATGTTAAATATTTTGTTTAATCTTTATACATTAAGATTATTCATCTTGATCTCATTATTTTCTTTAAGGACACTTTTCCACTGCTGATCCTTTATTATAATATCCTGTATGAAGCCTTTCAGATCTCTCCTCTTTTTTGCTTCTCTAGCCTAGATAAATAATGAATAAACGGCTGTTCTCCCCTTCTCTCAAAAACCGTAAAATACACATCATTCAATTTTTCGTAATACAGGCGGGCTAAAGACAAAAATATAATTATAAAATTTAACTAATAAAACATTGAAAAATTGAAAGAAATAATACAAATTGATTTAGGACTAACATAGTTAACTAGAACTAAGAGCCTATCCGAAAAGTCCTGCTGCTCTGAATGTAATCCATAAGCATGCGAAATGTAGCATCTCAGCATGGATTACAAAGAAAAAAGGGTTTCTATCCAGCATTGTTATTAAAGACATTATATCCAGGTCTTTTGAAACGGTCTTATGTGGTAATCTATAGTGTTCTCGGGAATGCTTACTGTCAAAATAATTAATAATCTTTTCATCCTCATTTTTAATGGTAAAGATGGTTATGTCTTTATACAGCGAAGAATCTTGAAGATGAAAATAAAATTCGTTTTTTGGAGTCATTATTTGTCCTAAGGTCAAGCTTTTATGATTTGTTCAAATACATAATCATTCACTTAAACCACTCTTATTTTACCTGACATTAGTTTGGGGAGGAGTATATCTCTTAGCCTTGATAACAATGTAATCTGTTTATATTTCTCAGTGATTATTTCAAAATTGAATTCCACATTCTCACTGAACTTAATTCAAACTTCGTCTCAGGAGATAATAACCAGTCTATTTAGGCAAGTTTCCGAAAGGAACTCATAGTCAGGTATACACATCCTTTAACCAGTTTTAAACGAAAAAAGAACCGGCGACTGAATGAAGTCCCGGACTGCGCATCAAGATAATAGAAGATTGGAGATTCTCCGAGAAAAACATAATTGGAAGATTTAAAATAGAATCAAAATAGAATCAGGCTAAACGCCTTAGATAAATGCCCGCAAAATTTAGTTTCTATCAAATCCTACGACTCGGAGGCCTGTCCCTGAAAGAAACACTTCTTGAGATCAAAGCTGCATTTATGGACTATTTTAAAGAGCGAGAAGCTGAAATCAACGGCTCTCTCCTTGCTGTATTGTCCGGGGAAAACCTCCTTTTTCTCGGGCCTCCAGGAACGGCGAAAACTGAGCTTGCGAAAAGTATCTGTCAGTCCATTGAAGGCGGAAATTTTTTCAATTATCTCCTGACAAGCTTCTCAACCCCTGAAGAGATCTTTGGGCCGCTTTCATTAAAAGCCCTGGAAGAAGACGAGTTCCGTCGAAAAATAGACGGCTGCCTCCCGACTGCTCATATTGCTTTACTGGACGAGATTTTTAAAGCAAGTAGCGCAATCCTGAACAGCCTCCTGACAATCCTGAATGAGCATAAATACCATAACGGGAGAGAGATTGTAGACGTACCTCTGCTCTCGGTTTTTGGAGCATCCAATGAGTTCCCGGACGAAAACGAGAGCCTTGAAGCCCTTTATGACCGTTTTCTGTTCAAGTACAGGCTCGCCTATATCCAGGACGAAGAGAACTTCAGAAATCTCCTTTTCAGGAGCCCTGAAGATTTCGAACCTGTTGTAAGTATCCCGGTGTATGCAATATACGGACTTCGGGAAAGTGCAAAGCACCTTCCTGTTGACCCTGATGTTGAAGTAATCATTACTGAACTTCGAAAGAGCCTTCAACTGCATGAAATTGAAATTTCGGACAGGCGCTGGAAAAAAGTTATCCAGGTTCTCAAGGTTGCAGCCTGTAGCAGCGGATGCCAGGCAGTGGACAGAACAATGGTGCTTCTGCTTCAGCACATGCTCTGGAACCTGCCCGAAGAGAGAGAATTCATAAGGAAAACTGTCTTTGAGCTCGCAGTATCAGGCGGCATCAGTACGGAAAAACTGTGCCCGGAAGCCGAAGACCTGCAGGCTGCAATCAGTATTGCCCTGAAAAATGAACTTCCTGTAAAAGTTGCCTGTGATAGTTGCGGAGAAGAATTCCTGTTGAGACAGGAAATAGAAGCTCACCATGTTTCCCACCCGAACCACAGCTATACTTTAAGAATGGAAGGTTCCTCAAAGATCTATCCCTACGAGAACCTTGTCAGGGAAATTGATTCCCTTCATGAAGCGGTAGGAAAAACAAATACACTGTCCCTGCCTCAGAAAGAAGTTTTTGAAAAAGAATTTGAAGCCCTGACAGACAGAGTCAAACGCGTAAAATACAGGCTTGAAGAAGAAAGGGGACTTCTCAAAAACCTGGTGGAGACAAATATCTGGCTCTCAACTCTTGACAGAAACGAAGCTCTCCTTCTTCACGACATCAGAAGTATCGAGTTATCAGAGTTGGATGACCTTCTATCGAAAGGCCAGTCAATGCTTGGATTGCAGAGCAGGCAAGTCCAGCCCGGACCGCAACCTGCAAAAGAAGAAACAATTCCTGTGCCCGATTCAGGCAGCAGTGTCAATAGTTTTATGAAAGGGATCGGGTCCAGATTAAAGCTCAGATGAATAACTCAAGCCCGCAACTTTATGAGGTTTTGATATGGAAGGCTCCGAAGGTTTCTTGAATAATCCAGACTCTTCCTTATCTGAAGCTTACTCCTTATTTTCAAAAAATAAAATCTTGCGTGATTCTCTTATTCTCCAGAAACAGGCTGCTTCTATACTGGAAAGGGATCTCAGGAGCACAATAGCTTTTCCTCGAACCATTCCCCGTCCTATGCGAGAAAAAATAGCCGAGATCATTACCCTTGAAATCCTGTTTGGGCAACCTTACGAGATAAAGGACTCTGAAAGGTTTATCGAGATTTTCGGAGCTTTTTATCCGATTTTCCTTACCCTGAGAAATTCAAAACCCTGGCCCAGGTTGCGGAAAATTGCAAAAAAAAGTAGGGGAGCCGGAATTGCAGGCTTGAAAATTCTCCTTCCTCTAATTTATGAGATACTGGAACGCCTTTCAGGCCCCTCAACAGGCGTTTCAGGCGCAGAATATCTTAAGGAACTCGATGCCGGGATGGAGGATATCCTGAGGCAGTTTGAAAGACTCCTGAAGGAAACCTTCCTTGTGTGGGGAAATAGCATATCAGGGGAGTTTTCAGGCAGGAATGTTCAGGGAATAAGGAATTCCGAAAATCCTGTCCTTCAGGAAGCTGTCCTTAATTTCATGCAGAAGGACGGCTACCAGGTATTTCTGGAAAGATTAATGGAAGGGCTGTATCGGAAAATAAGCGAATTCATTTCGGAAATGGAAGAAAATCTGGATCTTTTCGATACTCTCGCCCTCCTATTCCCCCAACGCAACTGGAGCTATTCTGTAAAAGAGCTTAAAAAAGAGCCTTTCTACCTGCAACTTAAAATGCTGAAAAGTTATTCGACCTTTTTTGAAAAAAGCCCTGACCTTAGGAGAATCATAGATTTCATAGGCAGACGGGAGTTTGACCCACCCTCTGACCGCATACATCTCTCTCCTTTCGGAAAAAACAGAATTCAGACCGTGCGTTTTTCAGATTCTATCAATAATCTGCTTCCTATGGAGGCCGCGAAGCTTCTGAACCCATCCCTGAAGCGGAAATTTTATGCGGATATGCTTGAGGGAAAACTCCTGAGCTACCAGCTACTCGGAAAGCATTACACAGGCCCTCCCCGCATAAAGCCCAGAGGCCCGATGATTGTGCTTGTGGATACGTCAGGGTCCATGCACGGAGCTCCTCAGACCCTGGCCAAGTCGGCGGTGCTGGCTATGGCAAAAAGGATGCTTTCCCAGCAAAGGGATATGAAAGTTATCCTTTTTGCCTCTACCAGCCAGCACCTGGAAATAGAGCTAAGCAGCAGGAAAAAAATGTCCGAGAAGTTTCTGAATTTCCTTCTCTATACTTTCGGTGGGGGAACGGATTTCAATACCGCACTTTCCTCAGGCCTCAAATCTCTTAAGGAAAAGGACTTTCAGGGTGCAGACCTGCTCTTTATAACAGACGGCAAGTCCGAAGTCTCTGACGAACTGGTACTGGCCCGCTGGGAAGAAGCAAAAAAGAAGTATAATGCAAAAGTTTATTCGCTTATTGTAGGCGGCAATGGAGCAGGCGGGCTGTCTGGAATCTCGGATTATACCTATTTTGTGGAAATGGAGCTGGATTCCGAAGGTACTGGTGGGATTGTTAGGCTTATGGAGTTTTCACAGAATGATAAATCCGTATAAGAATGGGTATGTTGAATTGAGTACTTTTATTATATAACACATAAATATATAAATAAATATATAAATATATAAATAAATAAATAAATAAATAAATAAATAAATAAATACATATATTCTTATAATTCTGAATGGCAGGGATTCAGAATAATACTAAATAATTTAGGCAGTTTTGCGAATTTCCACTCAATTTGAAGAGGATACTCTATGTGAAAACTCTTATACTTATGAAAACTCTTATATTTTTCTAAATTAGTAACTATAAGGTATAAGTAAATATCAGGTTTTACCATGAGCTTCGCAAATATATTTAAAGAAATCCTGGTACAACCCTCAGACTTCTTCAAGCGAGTATCTTCAGAAAAATATTTTTCTCGATCCTGTAATTTTTGCTCTCATATGCAGCCTGATTGGAACAATACTGATGAGAGGAAAGGTCACCTAGAGAGCTCTTCCTGTCTTCTTTGCTGGATTCTTTTTTGTCTTTATCATGCGTCTTTTTATTGACAGTGCGATTTTACATGGATTATTTAAGAGATGTTTGGAGGAGAAGCTGTCTACTAGAAATCACTCCAGATTCTATCATACTCATACACAGTATATCTGTTTGTTACTATTCCTGTCCTGGCGACCGAATTCGAAATCGTCCCCGTGATTTTAGCTTGGTATTCACATTGTACGGTGTATACCTGATAACCAGAGGAGGCCAGCTAATTCATAACCTGAACTTTGGAAAATCAGCTTTTGCTGCAATCCTATGGAGTCCTGGTACCTTGCCACTTCTTTTATTCTGATTACTTTACTGGGAATCCCTTTGTAATGTAAAGAATCTCTTTACAATTTTTCTTCTCAACTTTCCCTATATATTTGCCTCACCTGCGGACTCTGACTTTACCCGTTTCAATCTTCGATATAACCTAAGTTTGACAGTATCCACTAATTAATATTGAAAATCTATCCATTGGTCATCGGTTAAGGAATTTTCTTGCCTGAAGGCTATCGATTTTAGATCAGAAATTGGCCTCAAATTTTAGCCTCTTTACCTAAAATCGGTACCCTACTCCAGTTCAATGTCTGTCTGAATTTTGGGCATATGTCAAGAGAATGAATACAATTTATCATGATTCCTCCCTTAACCGAAGACGCATGAAAATCTATCTTATTTTTAGCTTAATTTATTTGACAAAAATTCATGAATACATA
>NZ_JAVKPK010000069.1:0-18462 GCF_031461075.1 Methanosarcina baikalica
TTGGATAGATGTCACAAAAGGTGGAATGAAAGTTTGAAGTAAGTATGTTGTTTGTAAAATAAATGCGAGGGGTGCGATTCGAACGCACGAATTCCTACGAAAATGGGTCCTAAGCCCATCGCCTTTGACCTGGCTGGGCAACCCTCGCACGATTGTTCTGTTTTATTTGATATAAAATTAAGAAAAGAAAAGTTCAGATTTTTTATTTGAGGAAAATTAAATGCGCCGACCGGGATTCGAACCCGGGTTTTGGGCTTGGAAGGCCCAAGTCATAGCCACTAGACCATCAACGCTAACTGCAACACATCTAGTAGCATTTGTTATATATAATATTTTCGCTTCCTGAGTTACACCACCCGAATTGCGCCTCGCCCGAATTGCGTCTCGGGAGTACGCGGTCCTTTTCGCTGCGCTCAAGAGGACTAATTTAGGGGTTGGAAAGAGTTGAAATCACCGAAAGCACGGAAAACGTGGACGAAATAAAGTATGGTCACAGAGACTTTCTGTGATTTCTGTGATTTCCGCGTTTTCCGTGGGTGCGGAATCTGGAATAAGTTTCTTTGCACGGTCTGTGTTTTTCGTGATTAGGGAAAATCGGATGAGCTGAGTATAGATATTCGTCTGAATCTATATTATGAGATGTTAGAACTGAATATTATTAATATGGCACTCTGGAAGGTAATGGGTGCAGAAGTTACAATATTATTCTATTATACGAAGATTATTTTCTAATCAAAGATTATTTCCATTCATTATATATACTAATTTTATATAGAAAGTTTTATCATATTGTCAACTTTCTTTTCATCTAAAACTGATTTTTTAACATATATATTTTAGAGTATTACTTTTTGAATGTGCCTTCAACAATATTATTTTTTAATCCTGTTAAAACGGATTTTTTGTGAAATTTCCTCGTTTTTACTACTTTTTCAAAAAAAATACTTTTTTTCCGCATTTATCCTTAGAAAATATTCCTGT
Organism: Methanosarcina baikalica; assembly: GCF_031461075.1. Taxonomy (NCBI): domain Archaea; kingdom Methanobacteriati; phylum Methanobacteriota; class Methanomicrobia; order Methanosarcinales; family Methanosarcinaceae; genus Methanosarcina; species Methanosarcina baikalica. The sequence continues at coordinate 982 of NZ_JAVKPK010000069.1, forward strand.
TTGACATTTACAAGAATATGACACTTTAACTGTGAAAATAATATTTTTATCTTAAATACTATATTAATACTAATATTTTTACTGTTAAGGGGATATCTTCTATAACCCTGTTTTCTGCCGAGAATTTATTTTTCTGATTTGGAATAAACATCTCTTATTCAGGGCTGGATCTAAGTTCTCTTAAAAATCCTCATCCCATTATCTGTTCTGGTTTCAAAGTGGGGCCTGGATAAAAATCGTTTGATTCTGAGATTTGGTTAATATCAAATCCTTTATTCTGGCGTTTACAATCGGCTGGTTCCTCATTTTTACATATCTCTTTTTGGTACTGATAATATATTCAGAGCTTAACAAAAAGTTAATGTAATGATCGTGTTATACGGAGTTTTATACAAATGCTGAAGAATATACTGCTTGCACTTTCTTTTATTGCTGGCGTATTCTTTATAGACCTGTAGGGCATTGGCTCTTCGGATGGTTGTCTTGCACTATCTTAACTTCGATCTGGCCCCAGATCCGTATCGGGCAAAAGGTAAATTCGATGAAAATTATTAATATGGAAGCCTTTAGATGGCCCTCGAACTGACAGTTTTTGAACTCACGGATGAAATCAACGAAAACTTGAAAGTTCAAATATACAGGCAACCTTTCCTTCAACCTTACAGAACGAAAACAGGTAAGTATCAGTGGAACCAGGTTTCTGAATCTACGTGTGAGGCGAACCAGATCGTTACCTTATGCCCGTCCAAGTAAATGGAGTAATATTGATGAATATTGAAGAGTGGGAAGAATACAGATATGTTGAATTCGGAATAAATACCTTCATTGCTCAAATGGAGGAATCTAGCTTAAAAAAAATGGTGGAACATGTCTGTAATACCGGAGGAAAGAGAATCAGACCAATTATCCTCCTTCTGTCCAGTGAGGTTTGCTCAGGCTCGTATCATCATAGCCTTGATGCGGCCCTTGCTATCGAAATGATGCATTCGGCTTCCCTCATCCACGATGACCTGCTGGATCAGGGGCTTGTCAGAAGGAACCTGCCTTCTGCTCCTGAGAAATTTGGCCCGTCAAGGGCACTTCTTTGCGGGGACTATCTCATTGCAAAGTCCATTGAGTTCATCTCTCCGTATGGAGAGAACGTAGTTGGGGATTTAGGTAATGCAGGGATGGATATGGCTGAAGGAGAAGTTCTTGACCTGAGTTTCAATAAGAATAATTTAGGAGAAAGCAACTATTTCGAGTGCATTTACAAGAAAACAGCCTCTCTGTTTGCGATCAGCGCTTCTATAGGGGCACATACGGGAGGGGCTGATGAAACACTGGCTGGGTGTTTTAATTTCTTTGGAAAGTCCCTGGGGACCGCATACCAGATTGTTGACGACCTTCTTGAATTTCTGGAAGTGGTTGAAGGTAAGGAATCAAAATTCACCTCTGAAACTCTGCCGCATGTTTACATGAAGAACATGTCAAAACAAGAAGCTATACAAAAGTCTATAGATGCAGTAAAATTGCACGTTAATGCCGCAAAAGAAACTCTTCTGACATTCAAAGCATGTCCGGCAAGGGATAAGCTTTTCCAGATTACCGATTATATAACTGTCAATATGCTTGAAAATGTCTAATACTTTCAGATTCTCCTGAAAAATGAACCGGAATTCTGCCGAATCCCCTGTATGTAAAATGGGAAAATGATACCATTAGTTTTTATTTAACGTAACAAGTTTTTCAACTTTTGCCACTAACTTTGCCAGGTGTATCCATGAGAGTATATGATAGTCCGGTGCTTAAGGTAAATGCCAGTACAGAAAACGAAAAAATTGTGCTCGATGCGGAAGGTCCTCTTTCCCAGCTTGCAAAACCCTTCTTGAAGCGCATAAATAATATCTTTGCGGAAGAAAAACCCATCTCAATAAACGAGAATGAGATTATTTTCTCGACATGGATCCCACCTATCCCGGGACCTGTTTTCAGCCGAGTAGTAAGCGCTGAGATTGCAGCCATCAGGAAAAAAAGAGTTCCAGATCAGTTATCAATAGGGATTACTGCCCGCTGTCCCAACCGCTGTATTCATTGCGGAGCTGCCGACATTAAACCCGAGAAAGAACTGACCCTGGATGAGATTTGCAGTGCTGTGGATCAAAGCCTTGATCTTGGTGCTTACCTTATTTCTTTCGACGGCGGGGAAACAATGCTCCGAAATGATCTCGTTGAGATGGTAGCTAGAGTGGATAAATCCAGGGCAGTTGCCACCTGTTTTACCTCAGGCTTCAAGCTTTCCGAAGAAAGAGCAAGGGAGCTTAAAGCTGCAGGCTTATATGCCTCAAGAATCAGCCTGGATAGCCCCTTCGAAGCGGAGCATGACCGCATTCGGGGAAGAAGTGGTGCATACACGGACGCAGTTGCTGGAATCAGGAATGCGAGTGCTGCAGGAATCCTTACTGATATGTTTGTGGTTGTTTCCCCCCATAATATCGATGATCTTGAGGAATTTTACAACCTTGCGGCTGATCTTGGTATGCACGAACTCTCTATCTATGAAATCATTGCAGTCGGCCGCTGGCTTGATCACGAGGACGAGGTAATTGGGGAAAAAGATGTGTCCAGGCTTGAGAAATTCCAGAAAGCTATGAATTGTAAACCTGAAGGTCCCAGAGTCACCGCTTTTCCATATTTTATGGGCCCCAGTCTTTTTGGATGCTTTGCGGGCAGACGCTGGGTGCATGTTGCTTCGGACGGAGAAGTGATGCCCTGTGCCTACACTCCGCTCTCCTTTGGAAATATTTGTGAAGAACCTTTGGAAGCTATCTGGAAGCGCATGGGCAAGCACGGCGAATATAAAAAGGATACTGCCTATTGTAGGATGCGCAACCCCGATTTCCGGAAGGAATATATTCATACAATTCCTCAGGGTGCAAAAATTCCTTACAGGCTTAAGTAACAAATTTTATGTTATTTTTCATTCTATTTTTTTAATTATTGGCCTGTAGAATAAGCCCTTTTCAGAACTTTTTTTCAAAATACCTCTTTTTTTTCCCTGGAAACGGACTGGAGTTCCAATCTTAACGCTGCATACCAGTGTCTGCATACCGGGTCCGTATCCCATTGGAGAATAGGCAAGAGTCTATTTTAAGAGAGTTAACTTTTGAGAAGGTTAAATTCCTCAAAATTAGGCACATCAAAAGAAAAATTTTTACTTGTTGGGGTAACTGAACTTCTCTTTTTTTTGCCTGAAATAGCTCTTAAATACTCTCTTTTTACAAAAAAAGTAATTTACATGCTTTCCAGCGAAATAATATTTTTCATTTTTTTTAATTATATCTAATGGGTTTTATGGCATTTTTACGAACTTTATCCAGAATAATTATGGTTACGCTCTACAATTTATTTTTTGGTAGTATTTAGAAAATTTCTCTTCACTTAATTATATTCTACAGTTTGTATTTAATTATTTTTTACTGTTATATTTAATCTTTTGGATTTAAATCAAATATTTTGCTATTTATATTAGTTCTTTTCCTAAAAAATTCTTACACTTTCAATACATAACGATTGTTCATTATAATACTTTATATCTTCTTCGATAAAACCGAAGCTGTTATATAGTTCTATCACGAAGGATTTGTTAACTACCTCCATTGGAGTAGGTATTTTTAATTATTAATTTATATATTAAATTTTGAGAGACGGAGATTCACATGGCTAAAAATGAAATCTTATCTGAAATAAAAAAAGCAGAAGAGAGCGCTAAAGCGATGGTTGACGACGCCATTGACGCTAAAAACAAGCGCATCTCCGATGCTCGGGCTGAAGCCAGGGAAATCCTGAAGCAGGCCGATGTCGATGCACATAAAGCTGCACAAGACTCTTTTAAAGAAGGTGAAAAAAATATCCTGGAGGAAAGAGATAAGATCGTCAACGATGGTGAAAAAAACGCATTAGCCATGTCCCAAAAAGCTCAAGCTAATATCGACAAATCCGTCAATTACCTTGTAGAGGAGTTTGAGAGGGCGGTCCTTAATGAGTAGACCTAAAGAGATGACAAGGGCCGTTATTGTCGGGCACAAAAACATCTTAAAAGAAACCATCGATGCATTGCATAATACAAATCTCTTTCATATCGAAGACTTTGTCGAAGACGAGTCTGGTTTTAAGATCAGCAAGCCATTTAAAAATGCAGAAGAAGCCTCAAAAAAGCTTGTGAAGATCCGCTCTATCGCCAATTATTTGGGGATTGAAAGCAAAAAACCGGTAGTTCAAAAATCTGACTCTGTTCTGCGCGACCTTGACTCGAAGCTTAATGAATTGGACAGGACAATTTCGGCTAAAACGGAATCAATTTCCCAGCTTGAAAATGAATTAAAAGATATGGATTCCCAGAAAAAGGAACTCCTGCCTTATCTGTCCATCAACCTTGACTTCGATTATTACCGTGGCTACGAGAACCTCAAAGTTTTCGCAGGCATTGTTAAAGGCAGCCTGGAAGCAAGTCAGGTTTCGAGCATCACCCAAGCTTACGAACTGTACTTTGACCCTCAATCAAAAACAGTTGTACTGTTTGTAGCCAAAAATGATGCTGACAGAGTCTATGAATTACTTCAGGATCTTGGATTCAAAGAACTTCGAGTTCCAGAAAGAGGTGGTGTCCCAAGCGAACTGTTAAGATTTATCGAGCAGAAAGAAGCCGAAGTCACCAAGAGGATCGAATCCTTTAAGGTTGAGATCGAGTCCTTGAAAGTCAAGTATGCCGATTTTATCCTTGCCAGCGACGAGGTCCTGAGTATAGAGAGTCAGAAGGCAGAACTGCCTCTTAGAATTGCTACATCTGCAAACGCATTCATAATCGATGGCTGGACTCCATCCGAAGATTATGATAAAGTTGTCAGTGTAGTTAACAGTGCCACTAACGGCAAGGCATACATTACCAGCCTCGAAGTTCATGAAGAGGAAGAAGAGCATGCCCCTGTCGAGTACAACAACTCTAAAATAGTGGCACCGATGCAGCAGATAATGGACCTCTATTCCAGGCCCAAGTATACTGAAATTGATCCATCTTCAGCGATCTTTATTACTTTCCCGCTGATCTATGGGCTGATTCTCGGAGACATCGGATATGCATTGATATTGGGAGCAATTGCGCTGGCTATCAGAACGGCAGTAAAGTCAGATGCAGTGAAGCCTCTCATGGATATTCTAATCTATTGTCAGATATCAACACTTATCTTTGGAGTTATTTATGGTGAGTTTCTGGGATTCTCGCTCGCGAGTATGCATACAGTTCATGGAGTAGTGCCAGGCCTGATTCCAGGTTGGAATACCATTAATCTGTTTGCGGGTATCGGAGGCGAGGAAGTTACATTCCCGATTCACAGGACTCACATGGTAATGACTATGATCGCGATAAGCGTCATAGTAGGACTGCTTCACTTAAATCTCGGGTTCCTGTTCGGATTTTCAAACATCTCCAGGCACCATGGAATGAAGCATGCAGTCCTTGAAAAAGGAAGCTGGATCATTATCGAGCTTGGTGCAATCATTGCAGCTATCGGCTATTTTGGCGGTTCAGGGCTGATGTATGTCGGCGCTGGTATTCTTGTTCTCGGAATTGTGATGCTTACCATGGGTGAAGGTATCAAAGGTCCGATCGAGTTGCCATCTCTTATGGGTAATGCACTCTCGTATGCCCGTATTATCGCAGTCGGTCTGTCTTCGATTTACATCGCAAGTACGGTCAATGATATTGTTTTCAAAATGATCTGGACTGATCACTCTAAGATCGGCTTTGCAGCAATAGCTGCAATAATCGTGTTTATACTCGGACATGGTCTTAACACTGTCTTGAGTATTATCGCTCCCGGACTGCACGCACTCAGGTTGCAGTATGTAGAATTCTTCGGAAAATTCTATGAAGGCGGGGGCAGAAAATTCAACCCATTCGGATATATAAGAAAATACACGGAGGAATAAAAACATGGCAGACGCAGCAACAGCAGTAGCAGCAGGTAGTCTTTTTCTGGACGCAGAAGGAATGAAAGCACTAGGTGCAGCAATCGCAATCGCAGTAACTGGGCTTGCATCAGCAATAGCTGAAAAAGATATCGGTACCGCAGCAATCGGTGCAATGGCAGAAAACGAAGGGTTATTCGGTAAGGGTCTGATCCTTACTGTCATTCCCGAAACAATCGTTATCTTCGGTCTCGTCGTTGCATTGCTTATCAATTCTGCTTAATTTAAGAGCGTACCCCGCTCTTAAATTTCTTAGAGCATTGCTTTAAGCTTACTTGGACGTTTTTTCCTTACCAGGCGGGTTTTGAGCGGTTATAATGCTCTAAGCTCCCCCTTAGGTATCGTTGCACTCTAAGCAGCTTAGAGTTTTCGCTCTAGGCTTTAGAGCACTTTTTTGCTCTAAATTTATTTGAAGGTGTAAGCATGGGACTAGAGATTGTTGTAAAAGACATCCAAGAGGGTGCAAGAGCTGAGGTTTCCCGTATAAAAGCCGAAGGAGATGCAAAGGCCTCCGAGATCATAAATGAGGCTAAAGAATTACAGAAGAAGATGCTCGGAGACAGCCTTGCCAAGGCGGAAGAGGACCTCAAAAATTTGCACCAGCAGGTTATATCAAGTGCAAACCTGGAAGTAAAAAGAATTACGCTTAACAGGCGCAAAGAACTTCTAGATAAAGTTTATAACCAAACCATTGAATCGATCAAGTCAATGCCGGCATCCAAAGACGAAAAGCTCTTGAAACACATCCTTAACAAGTACGAAGCTGATGGTTCTAGAATTTATTCTTCCAAAGCTTCAGAAGATATGGTCAAGAACTTAACTTCGTTAACTTATGCTGGCAATATCAATTATATCGGCGGCGTTGTTCTGGAAAACGAGGACAGGACAGTCAGGTTAGATTTCACATACGATTCAATCCTGAAAAACGTGTATGAACGTTCGTTGAAGCAGATATCCAATCTTCTATACGGGTGATTTTCGATGCGGCTTTTGGAGAGACTCTGGGGGAAAAAACCCTCACGAAAATCCGATAAAAAGAAAAGTAGCAGTTCTAATTATGCTTATGCCGTAACCCGTGTCCGTGCGATGAAGAGTAAGCTGCTTCCTAAAGAATCGTATCCCCGGCTCCTTAATATGGGGATTGATGAAATTACCCGCTTTATCCAAGAGTCTGAATATAAAAATGACGTTGATGAATTGGCTATGAAATACAGCGGTGGCGATCTGGCAGAACACGCATTAAACAGGAATCTTGCGCTCACCTATGATAAGTTGGTAAGAATTACCTCTGGAGAACTGAACTACCTGATTGTCGCATACCTGAGAAGGTACGACGTCTGGAACATAAAAACACTTCTCCGCGGTAAACTCTACAACGCATCTGTTGAAGATATCCTGGAGTCTCTGATTGCTGCCGGGGAGTTTACTTATACTTCCATGTCAGAACTTGCAGCCAAGGCCACATATCAGGAAGTCATCGAGGCTCTAAAATATATCGAATATTACCCCCTGCTACAGAAGTTTGACGGAACTAATCTGGCATACATAGAAAATGAACTTGACAAGATGTATTACTCAAGCCTCTTTGAAGCAATCGGAACACCAAGGTCCAAGGATCGCAAGCTCTTTGTCAGGGTCATCAAGCTAGAAGTCGATGTTAAAAACCTGGGCACTCTCTTCAGACTGAAAAAAGCAGGAGTTGAGCAGCTTGATGAAATCATGCCTCTCATGATTGAGGGCGGTCTCGAGCTGAAGCCCGAGAAACTGGCAGCTCTTCCGTATGAAGAGTTTGTCAATGAGCTTCAAAGAACTAAGTACTGGGATGCGATTTCAGGCGTCGCCGGTTCGGATATGGCTTCTCTGACACCTCTTGAAAGCAGGCTCATGAGATATTATCTTGAATCCTCAACCATTCTTTCGCATGTATCTCCGATCTCAATTGTACCTATTATGGACTATATTATCCATAAAAATAACGAGACAACTAACCTTCGGATCATCTTCAGGGGTAAAGAATCTGGCCTCAGTGATGAATTAATCAAAGACCAGTTGGTGGTTATCTGATGGAATTGGCAGTGATCGGAAAGAGTGATTTTGTTACGGGATTCAGGCTGGCTGGTATCAGGAAAGTTTACGAGACCGCTGATGTCATATCCACTGAGTCCGCGGTAAAATCTGCGCTTCAAGATAAGAGTGTCGGGATTATTGTAATGCATAATGATGACATTGGTAATCTGCCAGAACTTTTAAGGAAAAACTTGAATGAGTCTGTCCAGCCCACAGTAGTAGCCCTGGGAGGCAGCGGAGCAGGCTCGAGTTTAAGAGATAAGATAAAACAAGCGGTAGGTGTTGATCTGTGGAAGTAAAAGGTGAAATTTATCGTGTGGCTGGGCCTGTCGTCACCGCTATCGGCTTGCAGGCAAAAATGTATGACCTGGTTAAAGTCGGTAATGAAGGTTTATTGGGTGAAGTCATCCAGATAATAGGGCCCAAGACCATCATCCAAGTATACGAAGAGACCGCAGGCGTCAGGCCAGGGGAACCCTGTGTATCCACAGGGATGTCTCTGTCCGTGGAACTTGGTCCTGGTCTTCTTTCCAGTATTTATGATGGGATTCAAAGGCCTCTGCACGTCCTGCTAGAGAAGATGGGCAGCTTCATCCAGAGAGGTGTCACTGCAGATGGACTTGATCACAAAAAACTCTGGGAATTCAAACCTGTTGTCAAGAAGGGAGATTTTGTAAAAGGCGGAGAAGTGATCGGAGTTGTTCAGGAAACAGTAAACATTGAACACAAGATCATGATGCACCCGGATATCTCCGGTACAGTTTCGGAAATTAAGAGCGGAAGCTTCACTGTTATAGACACTATCTGTACCCTTACTGACGGGAAAGAGCTGCAAATGATGCAGAGATGGCCTGTCAGAAGACCCAGACCTGTGGCGAAAAAACTTACTCCAGAAAAGCCTCTGGTAACAGGACAGAGAATCCTCGACGGGCTTTTCCCTGTAGCAAAAGGCGGAACTGCTGCAATTCCCGGACCTTTCGGATCGGGAAAGACCGTTACTCAACAGCAGCTTGCAAAGTGGAGTGACACCGAAATTGTGGTCTATATCGGTTGTGGTGAGCGCGGAAATGAAATGGCAGATGTTCTAAGTGAGTTCCCTGAACTCGAAGACCCGCAGACCGGTCGCCCATTGATGGAGCGTACTGTCCTTATTGCTAACACTTCAAACATGCCTGTGGCTGCAAGAGAAGCATCTGTGTACACCGGGATCACCATTGCGGAATACTTCCGTGACATGGGATTAGACGTGTCCCTTATGGCAGACTCCACCTCCAGGTGGGCAGAAGCCATGAGAGAAATCTCCTCCCGTCTGGAAGAAATGCCTGGTGAAGAAGGTTACCCTGCATATCTATCTGCAAGGCTTGCCGAATTCTACGAGCGTTCCGGTGTTGCAATATCCCTTTGCGGCGAAAAAGGTTCCATTACTGTTATTGGAGCAGTATCTCCACCTGGCGGTGACTTCTCAGAGCCTGTTACGCAGAATACTCTGCGTATCGTGAAAGTGTTCTGGGCTCTCGATGCCAAGCTGTCTCAGAAGCGTCACTTCCCAGCTATCAACTGGCTGAACAGTTACAGTCTGTACAAGGAAAGCCTTAATGACTGGTTTACTGAGAACGTGGCTTCTGATTACGTGGCTATGAGAGAAAGAGCAATGGGAATGCTCCAGACAGAATCCGAACTGCAGGAAATCGTGCAGCTTGTAGGTTCCGACGCTCTGCCAGACGATCAGCAGCTTCTGCTTGAAATTACCCGTATGATCAGGGAAATTTTCCTGCAGCAGAATGCATTCCACCCAATAGATACCTACAGCCCGTTCTCTGAGCAGTACAGGATCATGCAGGCAATAATGAGATTCGGAGACGCTGCACAGGAAGCTTTGAAATCAGGTGTTCCTGTCTCGGAAATTGTCAAGATGCCATCTAAGGATGAGCTTCCCAAGGTTAAGTTCGAGGAGAATTTCGATGCTTCTATGAACGCTGTACTGGCAAAGATGGATAAGGAGTTTGCAGCCCTGAGAGGTAGGTAAGTATGGTAAAAGAGTATAAAACAATCACTCAGATTGCAGGGCCTCTTGTCTTTGTTGAAAAAACAGAGCCCGTAGGCTATAAAGAAATCGTCACTATCAACCTGCCTGACGGAACTACCCGCAGAGGCGAGGTGCTGGACTCTTCAACGGACATAGTGGTTATCCAGATTTTTGAAGGTACTGGCGGTCTGAACAAGGATTGTGGTGTGGTCTTCACAGGGGAAACCCTGAAGCTTCCAGCATCCATTGATCTCCTCGGCAGAATCCTTTCAGGTGCCGGTGACCCTCTGGATGGCGGGCCCAGAATAGTGCCAGACAAGCTTCTGGACATTAACGGGGCTGCAATGAACCCATATGCCAGGTTGCCTCCTAAGGATTTCATCCAGACAGGCATCTCCACAATCGACGGGACAAACACCCTGGTTCGTGGACAGAAACTGCCTATCTTCTCAGCATCAGGTCTTCCGCACAATGAAATTGCCCTGCAGATCGCAAGGCAGGCTTCTGTGCCCGGATCCGAAGCAGAGTTTGCAGTGGTTTTCGCTGCAATGGGTATCACCAATGAAGAAGCCCAGTATTTCATGAGCGACTTTGAAAAGACAGGCGCTCTGGAAAGGGCAGTCGTGTTCCTTAACCTGGCAGATGACCCTGCTGTTGAGCGTCTCATCACTCCGCGTATGGCACTGACAGCAGCCGAGTATCTGGCATACGAGCATGGCATGCACGTTCTCGTCATCCTGACTGACATAACTAACTATGCAGAAGCTCTCCGTCAGATGGGTGCCGCCCGTAATGAAGTGCCTGGCCGTCGTGGATATCCGGGTTACATGTACACTGACCTTGCAACTCTCTACGAGCGTGCTGGTATTGTCAAGGGTGCCAAGGGATCCGTTACCCAGATTCCGATTCTTTCAATGCCTGGTGACGACATTACCCACCCGATCCCTGACCTGTCAGGGTATATTACTGAAGGCCAGATCGTGGTTTCCAGGGAACTGCACAGGAAAGGTATCTATCCACCAATCAATGTGCTGCCGTCCCTATCGAGGCTGATGAATTCCGGTATCGGAGCAGGCAAGACAAGGGAGGATCACAAGGCTGTTTCTGACCAGATGTACGCAGGTTATGCAGAAGGGCGTGACCTGAGAGGTCTCGTGGCCATCGTCGGTAAAGAAGCTCTGTCCGAGAGAGACACAAAGCTCCTCGAGTTTGCTGACCTTTTCGAAAACGAGTTCGTCCGCCAGGGCAGAAACGAAAACAGGACCATTGCAGATACCCTGGACGTCGGCTGGAAGATCCTCGCACACCTGCCAATAAACCAGTTGGGTAGGATTGACAACAAGTACATCCAGAAATACCATCCTGCACACAGAAAGGCTCAGTGATTAACATGGCTCAAGACGTAAAACCAACTCGGTCGGAGCTAATCGAGCTCAAGAAAAAAATCAAGCTCTCTGAAAGTGGGCACAAGCTCCTTAAGATGAAAAGAGACGGTCTTATTCTTGAGTTCTTCAAGATCCTTAACGAGGCAAGGAACGTCAGAACCGAGCTGGACGCTGCCTACGCAAAGTCTGTGGAAAAAATCAATCTCGCCTCTGCCGTTGACGGGATGGTTACTGTCAAGTCAACAGCCTTCACGGCGAAGGAATCTCCCGAAATTCAGCTTTCAGGGCATAATATCATGGGTGTCTGGGTGCCGAAGATCAGTTCTACAGGAGTCCGTAAATCCCTCCCTGAAAGGGGTTACGGGATAATCGGTACAAATTCATACATCGATGAGACTGCCGATGCCTATGAGGACCTTGTGGAAAAGATTATCACGGCCGCAGAGCTGGAAACTACAATGAAAAGGCTTCTTAATGAAATCGAGAAGACCAAGAGGCGTGTGAACGCTCTCGAATTCAAAGTAATTCCCGAACTCATCGCAACCATGAAGTATATCCGCTTCGTCCTTGAGGAGATGGAAAGGGAGAATACTTTCCGGCTGAAGAGGATCAAAGCAAGAACCAAATAATCAATCTTGATTTGAATATGGCAGCAAGCAACGATCAACCGAATCTGATTGAAAAAGCGGTATTCAAGTTAGGTGAACCCCAAAACCAGGCACGCCTGATTCAGGTAGCCTGGCGTATTTCTCTTCTAATGATGATTTTGGGGTTCATTATTGTCATAAGAACAATTTCTCCAAACTTTATGTGACCTGAACTTCAGGATGGTTTCCATCTCCTAAGTCTCGGTACAGGTTTTTGTTTTTTCTGACTAAAGCCGTCTCTTTTTCAATTCAATTTTTTAATTTTCTATCAAGCGCCTTCAAATTTTTGTTTTCTCGTTTGCCTTTAAATTAGAAAGCTATTTTAACGACAAATTTCAATTTTAATTTCTTATGCAAAATGAAGCTAGACTTCTTCATGTGACCGGCACTGTGCAGGGTGTTGGTTTTCGTCCCTTCATATACCAGCTTGCACAAGCCCATGGACTTTTCGGATATGTAAAAAATCTCGGAAACTACGTGGAAATTCTTATCGAGGGAAACCCGGATAGCCTTGAAAGTTTTCTTCGAGATCTGCCTGAGAAAAAACCTCCTCTTGCTAAAATTACAGAGCTCAAAATAAAAAATGTCCTTTTTTCCGCTTATTCGAAATTCATCATCGTGCCCAGTGAACCCGGAGCTTTTGAAAATTCAATTATCCCTCCTGATACGGCTATTTGTGAACAGTGCATGTCAGAGATCTTTGATTCTGCGTCCAGATATTACCATTATCCTTTTACAGTTTGCACTAATTGTGGTCCCCGTTATACAACAGTCCGGACTCTTCCTTATGACAGGGAAAATACTACAATGGCAGATTTCCCTCTCTGCGTGGAGTGCGAAACAGAGTATACCAATCCCCTTAATCGAAGGTATCATGCCCAACCGGTCTGCTGCCCAAAGTGCGGGCCAGAAATCTGGCTTTCAGACTATGAAGGAAATGTGCTGGCAAAGGGTTATGAAGCAATCTCAAAAGCTTCTGACTTTCTTCAGCAGGGCTCAATCCTTTCTGTCAAAGGGTTCGGAGGTTTTCATATTGCCTGCAATGCTCGAAAGGAGGAGCCCGTAAGGGAGCTTCGAAGGAGGTTGGTGCGTCCGGAGCAGCCTTTTGCGGTCATGGCAAAAAATCCTGAGGTTGTGGAGTCCTTTGCGGAGCTTGAAGGCGCAGGGAGGGAATATCTTACATCCCGTCGCCGCCCTATTACCTTGCTTTCCATGTCAAAGGAATTCAACCTGGCAAAATCCGTTTCCCCGGACCTGCATAATATAGGGGTCATGCTTCCCTATACAGGCACGCAGAACCTGCTTTTTGACCGTGTACCTGACGCTGTATATGTCATGACCTCGGCAAACCTTCCAGGAAGGCCTATGGTTATCGAAAATAAAGAAGCGCTTGAAAAACTTAACGGGATTGTCGATTTTCATCTGCTGCATAACAGGGTTATTGCAAACAGGAACGATGATACGGTTATCCGGATTGTAAACGGACGGGCGGCCTTTATCCGGCGTTCCAGGGGTTTCGTGCCTGAACCTGTAGAGTTGCCTTTTGAAATCGAAGCTTCTATAGGAGTAGGGGCTGAAATGAACTCCACGGTGACTGTGGCAAAAGGAAAACTTGCCTATATCTCTCAGTATATCGGAAACACCAACCACGTAGAAACCTTCAGGTACCACTCAGAAGTTGTCAGACACCTTATTCGTCTCACAGGAATAGAGCCTCTTCATTGGGGCTGCGACCTGCACCCTGCTTTTAACACAACCCGGTTTGCAATGAATATGGGAGGGAAAAATACACTTCAGGTTCAACATCACCATGCCCACATGCTTGCACTTATGGCTGATAACTCCCTGCCGCTGGACTCACGGATGCTGGGAATTGCTCTTGATGGAGTTGGATACGGTAGTGACGGCACGGTCTGGGGGGGGGAGCTTTTCGAGTCCTCTTACTTCGGATATGAACGCCTTGGACATTTGCTTTCTCAACCAATGCCCGGGGGAGACCTTGCATCGAAGATACCTTCAAGGATGGTTCTGGGTATTCTTTTCGAGAGGCTTGGGAGGGAAGAGCTGGAAAAGCTTCCCCTCATCTTTCCACAAGGAGCTATGGAGTTCTCAACAATTATGAAACAGCTTGAAAAGGGGGTAAATGTTGTCCAAAGCAGCAGTACAGGGAGAGTACTGGATGCAGCTGCAACTCTTCTTGGAATTTGCGGAATAAGAACCTATGAAGGAGAGCCTGCAATGAAACTCGAATCTGCCGCAAGGAATAGTATTCGTATAGTAGATCTCCCTCTGGTCTTCAAAAAAGCAGAAAAATCAGGAGTTCCTGTGCTTGACACGACCGAGCTTCTTCTGGGGGTTTATGAACTTTTAGGAAAGTACTCTTCTGCTGATCTTGCTTTTGCGGTTGAGGAAAACCTTGCAAAGGGAATATCGGAACTTGCCATTACCCTTGCAGCAAAAAGGGGCCTTGAAACTATAGGCCTGAGTGGAGGGGTTGCCTATAATGACCATATAACTTCCTGCATTGCAGGAACTGTTCGAGAAGCAGGTTTTGAATTTCTAGCTCACCGCCAGGTTCCCTGTGGAGACGGATGTATTTCCTTCGGGCAGGCTCTTGCGGCAGGCCTGAGAGTAGAGCCTGAGGGTAAGGCATGAGAATAACACCTGAGAATAACATATAAATACACTTTTACGTCCTGACCTACCAATTCTATTTCTAAAATGAAATTTATATTTACTCAACGATGGGTAAATTTCGAGCCATCTCGGCATCCGTGTGATTAATATTTTTTTTTTGCTCCAATTAGAGTGTCTTCTGTTCTAATTCGAGTGTCAATATTCAAAATGTACTGAAATTTGGTCAGAAAGACTGAAATACAAAATTAAATAAATGATCCATGCTTAGATAGGAGAGGGAGCATAAATGGGGCTAGGTAGTATACGCATTAGAGTCATAACAAGCAGGGATGAAATTTTAGGTATGGGGGCAGAGGAGAAGGCAGTACACCTTGCTTTTAGACCTTCGGACAGGGATCTTTTTAGTCTGGTCAAGAAATGTCCCGGAATAGAACTGCTTCAGCTTCCTGCATCTTCTTATGAAGGGCTTTCTAAATTTATCAAGATGTACCTTGCTTCTTCAGGTATTCATCTGGTAAAAGGAGATGTCAGCGGGCACTGGCATGACCTCAATAATTATTTCGTAATACCTGCTTACGTGCTTGAAAAGATAAAAGAACTGGAAGTTCAGGGAAGAACCGAGGAAGAAATAATTTGTGAGATTACGAATATAAGAAAAATCAGCCCTGACATGATCCTTCACCTGCTTCACAGCTCGTTCCTGGCTTCAGGCCCTGAGTGGCCGCGAATAAACAAAATTTAAATATCTAGTCTGGCTCTACTTCTTGCTTATAGGCGTTTCCACCATTTTCTTGAGGCTTTCTGTTCTTCTATCTGCCTTAACCCATCAGACGCGAATTTCTGCTGCATCCTATACTTTCTGTTTTCCTCGTTAACCCTGGAAAAGGCCTCTTCTTTACTTGCGAGCGTTCCTTTTAATTGCTTTATCAACTCTTCTTTTTCTCTAAGCTCGACTGCCAGTTTTTCTTCTCCTTCATAGGCTGAGAGCTGCTTCTCAAGCTTTCTTACTTTTTCTTCACTTGTAGCAAACATAACTTCCATAGTATTTATCGTTCTTTCTTTTCCGGTAAGTTTCTCTTCAATTCTCTTCATCTCCCCAACTTTTGCAATAACCTCTCCAGCTAGGGTCTTAAGGTCTCTATCCTTTAGTGAGATACTTTCTTCAAGTTTTTCTACTTCTCTTTCTTTTGCCGAAAGCCTCTCACTGATAAATGTTATATTTTCTAATTTTTCTTTAAGTTCTTGAGTAAGACTATTTTTCTCGCCTTCTTTTTCTATGAGCCCGGACTCAAGTTTTCCGGTTTCTTCATTCTTATCAGCAAGTTTTTCTTTAAGGGCCCGCAATTCAGAATCTTTTTCATGGAGAAGTTTTTTGTGCTCCTCAAGTTTCATTTCATTGCCTGCAAGCTTTTCCTCAAGGCTTCTGGCAATTTCCTTTGAATCCGAAAGAAACTTTTCAAGAACATCTATTTTTTCGGTTTTGGATTTCAGCTCTTCTTTTAGCCTGTCTATTTCTTCTTTACCTGCAAACTTTTCGTTAAGTTCTTTTATTCTCTGTGTTTTTTCGTCAAGTTTTATCTCCAGGTTTTTCAACTCGATCTCACTGCTTTCAAGCTGGAGATAAAGGGAATTGATATCAGTATTTTCTTTGCTTTCTTCGATGTTGAAAGCCATGGAATCTTCTTTTTCACTTTCAAAGGCATGCAGCTCTTTTTTCTCTGAAAGAAGACCGATTTGTCCTCTCGCATTTTCACAGATTTCAGCCCATGCAAGGATAGAAGCTACTGGTGTTATTCTCTTAAAAACAGTATCTCCTATTCTGCAGCCGTAAACTCTGCTGGCAATATAACCTTCCAATGTATCCAGCTCAAGGTTAGGGTCTCCTAGCCTTGAGTTTGTTGCATTTCCTTTTTTTGCCTGCCCGCCGTTTTCCTTCAGGCAATTAATGGCTTCGGAAAATATCTTCCAGGGGAGAAATGGCTGATTTTTCAGGTTGTCAACATAGACTCCATCCGTTTCTGATCGGGCTTCAAAAAATTGTTTCCCGCTCATCAGCGGAATCTTTGCCGGATTTCCTTTTTTATTAAATTGGTTTTTTATTTTTGAGACAACAGGATCTTCCATGCATGAGCCTCTTCAAAGTCGTGTCTGGAATATAATGAACATGACATTTAATAAAAGTTGTGCGATTTGCCTGACATTTTTTAAGTTAGTTATTCTTATTTTTCGGGAAGAATCAGCTTGACCTTTCTTCGAAAACAACCTTTTTCAGCCTGGAAGCAGGTCTGCCTGGCTGGCATATGGGAAGTACAAATAATTTTCTGGGCGATGAGTCTAATTTGCAGGTTTTGCTTTCCTTATATAACCTGTAAATGTTACAGCAGACATTCGAGTATTTATAGTTTTAAATCTAAAATTTCCCACCAAAACGAGCTTCTTTTGGACAAATAAATACAGCTGACCCGCTGAATCCTGCTGGTAGAAAATGAGATGTCTAGGTTTTAGAGATATCTGCAAAATAAGTACTTTATTCTGGAGAAGTCTTTTCAATTCTTTCTTTTTCTCTCTTCATTTTTGACTTTTTCTTCACATTTTAGAAACGAATCAAAGTTATGAGTAGCTATCTGATTCAGATTTTGGAGTAGTCACTTTTCAACCGGAAAATTATTTACCTTTTCAATAATTCTGATACTCTTTTAATTCTTCATAACAT